>JANNXS010000304.1:0-2547 GCA_031409695.1 Hyphomicrobiaceae bacterium | reverse complement strand
AGCTTTGCGCACGGCGATAAGCTCGGCGGCTTCAAGGGCATCCAGATACCCCATATTGCCCGGCGCCGCCGATGAGATGCTGAGCCAGACCACGCCGGATAGTGCAGCAGCCCGCTGCAGCGCCTGCATGTTGCCGGAGCTGTAGTGTTTATCGACATAAGGGCATTCGGGATTGGTCCATTCGAGCACGATGATCTTGCCGATAAGGTCCTTGGACGAGATCAAATGCTCATCAGTGTTGCGCACAGAAAACGCAGGAGCCGCAGCACCAACGCGCGGCGCCGTTGTCTCGGCCGCCGCGGCAGGGATGCCAACAAGTGTAAATGCCAGAACCGTTCGGCGATCGTAGCGCATCAGCTGCCCTGATATTTGACGGAGCATCCGTAAGACCTGGTCTGTGCCGGCGTCATGGGCTTGCCCGCTGCAACGGCTGCAAGCGCATCTTTGACGTAACTACGCGCCTTTGGAATATCTGCCGGGTTGGACGATGGTTTGTCGTCAATGGCGCCCGCGTAGGCGAGCGTCCCGTCAGGCGCAATCACATACATATGCGGCGTCGCTGTTGCGCCATAGGAACGGCCAAGTGCGCCCTTGGCATCAAGAAGCACCGCCGACGGTTTTGCTTTGCGGTCATCGGAGAGTTTGTTGGCCTCAAGACCGCTGACGAACCCCTGCATGCCCGGTGCCGATGAGATGACAGTCAGCCAGACCACACCCTTGGCCGCCGCGTCTGTTTGCAAGGCCTGCATGTTGCCGGCGCCGTAATGTTTGCGCACGTACGGGCAGTCGTGGTTCGTCCACTCGAGGACGACGGTTTTTCCCCTGAAGTCCGCGAGGGCTACCGGCTTGCCGTTGCTGTCTGAAACCGTAAAGGCTGGCGCTAGCTGACCGGGTCTTACTTCGGCCAAAGCTGCCGGCAGCCAGGCATAGGTGATCAAAGCAACGGCGGTGGTGGCGATCGCGTGACGCAACATCGATAGTTCCTCGAATGGAGACGCTCGTGAGACGTACGACGGCCGCAAGGTCGCAACAAGATGCTATCAGCCTGCGGCCGATCACACTCGCGCGAGTGGGCCTCAGCCCTGCAAGATGCGGGACTGAAGCAGCATCAGCTGTTCACTTGGCCTTTTTGTCGCCCGGCTTAGGCTTGGCCGACAATCCAGCGCGCACGGCAAATGGCGAAGCCTGGGACGCCGGTGGTTTCGTCTTCACGGACTTCGGCTTGCGCACTTCTTTGTTCGGCTTCTGAAAACCCTTAGACATGACCGTCTCCAACTGTTCCGCGTCTGCCTCGTGGCAGCCCGAATCGGGGCGCGCGTGCAACTCATAGCAGACGGGGGTGGAAATTCGGGCGGAATGGTGGCGCGAATGTGGGAGCTGCCATGGCGGATTCGGTCTGTACCACGATGCCGTCACCTTGCTATCAAGTCCGCCCATCATCGTTGGCGTGATGTTCAATGGCGAAAGGCTACTTCAATGCCAGCTCTGCAAGCGCTTTGGACCATGGCGGGCGGCAGGCCTGGCGCACTTGGCGATGTGCATCTGACCGGACATGAACCGGTCCTGCCGTCATCGTTCCGCGTTGGCACGTTGGCACAGGCGACCATTGCGGCGGCTGGCCTCGCCGCGGCTGAAATCTGGCGTCAGCGCACGGGTCCAACACAATCGGGCCAATCTCAATCGGGCCAATCTCAATCAGGCCAATCTCAATCGGGCGAGGCTCAAACCGTCACCGTTGATATGCGCCACGCCGCAACAGAGTTCCGCTCCGAACGCTATGTGCGCATCCCGGCGCCGCCTGAGGCGCTATGGGACAAGATCGCCGGCCTCTATCGCACGCGGGATCATCGTTGGGTGCGCATCCATACAAATTTTCCGCATCACCGTGACGGCATTCTTGCGCTGCTTGGCGCTCACTATACGCGCGAAAGCGTGCAGGAAAAGCTGCTCGACTGGGATGGCGAAACGTTTGAGACGGCTGCGGCAGAGCGAGGGATGGTGGCCACGATGCTGCGGAGCCTTGCTGAATGGGCGGCCCACCCTCAGGGCCGCGCGGTTGCGCAACTGCCGCTGTTTGAGATTTTTAAAATCGGTGAGGCACCGCCGCGCGGTTTCGCGGCCAGCCCGACACGTCCGCTTTCAGCCGTTCGCGTGCTCGAGCTTACACGCATCATCGCGGGGCCGGTGGCCGGACGAACGCTTGCGGTGCACGGTGCCGATGTCCTGCACATTACATCACCAAACCTGCCGTCGATTGCCGTTGAAGATATGTTGCGTGGCAAACGGCCCGCGTTCGTTGATCTATCAACGGAGGCTGGGCGTGCGCACCTGATGACACTCACGCGGTCAGCCGACGTTTTCCTTCAAGGCTATCGTCCCGGCGGGCTTGCAGCCAAGGGCTTCTCGCCAGCGGCCGTCGCCGCGGCATCGCCCGGCATCGTCTATGCGACGCTGTCGGCTTATTCACACGTTGGGCCGTGGACTGACAGACGCGGCTTCGACAGCCTGACGCAGAATGCCAACGGCATCAACGTGGCCGAAGCCGAG
>JANNXS010000303.1:0-2882 GCA_031409695.1 Hyphomicrobiaceae bacterium | reverse complement strand
CTGACTCTCGTCAGAGTACGACGAATCGATTCTACCCGGGACGGCTCTGTCGGGGACCGTCATGCCGAAACGCATTCTGATCTGCTCTGAACTGTCGCCTGCCGAACTGCGCGAACAGGCGTTCGCCGCCGACACGCCGCGCGAGGGCAAGCGCGTCGGCACATTTTCCGAGACGGTGACCGAAGTGTTCGGCGACAAGACGCGGGAATTCCGTCGCATCGTGCGCGTGACCGTGCGCGAGATCGACAAGCACGGCCAGCGCCTGCTGGTGCCGGAAATCGCACTCGAAGGCTGGTGGACGAGCTTCGGCGAGGGCATCGTATCGGACGAAACGGTGATTGCTCTGTATTGCGCACATGCCACGTCCGAGCATTTCCACGCGGAGTTCAAGACCGATCTCGATATCGAGCGTTTGCCCTCTGGCAAATTCGCGACCAACGATCTCGTGCTGACCTGCGCGATGCTCGCCTACAATACTGCAGCGACGAAGGTCAATGCAAAGCATCTGCTGATTTCTGCAATCGTGCCCACCTGATCATGGCGCGGACCTAACAACTCCAGGACCCCGCGCCTGCGGTGCAACGCGCCGCGATTACGTCGCGGCCCTATCATCGCGCTTGGCGCGAAAGCCGGCCTCTAACAAACCAACAACGGAGTCCCGATCCCATGAGCAAAGCCCTGGCTCGCCATATGCTGTCGGTCGCTGTGTCCGTCGCGGCAGTGACGTCAATCGGCACCGCAAACCCAGCGAGGCGAACCATGCACTCGGGGGCATCAAGACGCTGTTCCGCTGGTGCGTCGACCGGGACATGCTGCCCATCAGCCCGTGCCTCAAAGTGAAGAAGCTGGCCAAGCACGGATCACGGGCGCGCGTGCTCAACGACGGCGAGTTGGCCGCCGTCTGGCACATCCTCGACGACGAAGGCTATCCGTTCGGCGCCATGACGAAACTGCTGATCCTGACCGCGCAACGGCGCGGTGAGGTCACCCACATGCGCTGGTCGCAAATTGACCTGACCGCCAAGACTTGGCTCATCCCGGCGGAGCTATCGAAGAACGGCCGCGAGCACCTGCTGCCGCTGTCGAGCCATGCCGTCCGCGTGCTGAAGGCGCTGCCGCGCCGGCACAAGGATCTGGTGTTCCCGGCGCGTGGCAACGACGATGCCGTTGTGTCAGGTTTTTCGCGCGCCAAGATCCGCATGGACAAGGTTGCCGGCATCACCGGCTGGACGCTCCATGACCTTCGCCGCACCACAGCAACCGGTCTCGGCAAACTAAAAACCCCGCCACACGTCATCGAGCGGATTTTGAACCACGTGTCCGGCTCGTTCGCCGGCGTGGCTGGCGTTTACAACAGGCATCCGTATTTTGATGAGATGCGCGCTGCCTTGGAGCAGTGGGGCGAGCTGGTCGCCAGACTTGAGAAGCCGACGGTGGCGGTGCCAGCAGGGCAGGGGGGCTGACATGGCCAACCAACCCGAAGCTGGCAGCCCTTGATTCGAGTGACGCGCGCGGCTCCCGTGGTTGGCACGTCAGGAGTCCGCCGCACAACGCGAAGCGACAACGTGTTTTGCCGTATCTTTGGGCGGATCAAACCAGAAACATCCGTTAAATGATTAATTTCGCGTTAATCAAGATGAGGACATTGTGACGGCATTTAGGTCTTATATTGACGATGTAAAATACTGATTTAAAAAGATTTTATTTTGTGGCACGGTTCATTCGTGGTTCAGAAAGGGAGACCGACCATGCCGGATAGCCAATCACCCCGTGGCCTCGACCGCATCCTAACCAAGAAGGATTTGCTGCATTATGTTCCGTTTACTCTGCAACACATCCATCGTTTGGAAAAAGCGGGGCAGTTCCCCAAGCGGCTGCAACTAGGTCCGAACCGGGTTGGTTGACTTGAGCGTGAGATTCAAGCCTGGGTGGATGAGAAATCATCAGGCCGTGATTGATACAAGCGAGTGGCGACCGATCCTTCAGCCGGAAGATCCAGCGGGACGCAGACACAAGATGTGAAGGGCCGGTCTCAGGATCGGCCCTTTGCTTTTTGGTCAGCATACAGGATGCTCACGACAGCCAATAGCACGCCAGCGGCGCCGGTATCGCCAGCACTCGCGTCGGCAGTTCCTGGTCGGCCTTACCCCGCTCCGCCGAGTTCAGCGTCAGCGTCCGGAAATCGGCCCAGCGCTGGGTCACCACATAGGCATGTTCGACGGCATACTTTTCGCAGAAATGCCGGAGGCCGATGAGCTTCTTCATCGACAAGTCCGCATCCTGATACTTGACCTCGAACGGCACCGCCCGGTCACCCAGCTCGGCAATCAGATCGACCTCTTCTCCCTTGGCGTTCTTCCAATAGGAAAAGCGCGGCGCGTCACGATAAAACCGCGTGTAGACGTGCTTGAAGAAGGCTGTCTCCACAGCCGCGCCCAACCGTTCCGGCCGCTCCAGCAGCTTACGGCCCTGCAGCGTGACGGCGCCCGGCAACGCCGCGTCGGCGAGATATATCTTGTCGCGGCCGCGCAGCACCTCTTTGCCGTAGCCGTAAGGCTTCAGGCGGTAGACGAGGTGGGTGGCCTCGAAGAGGTCGAGAAAGTTGATCACGGTCTGCTTCTGTACACCCTGCAGCTCAGAGGCGACGGACACCAAATCCAGAATGCCGCCGTCGTGATAGCAGAGATACAGGAACAGCCGCTCCAGTTCGAGCACGCGGCGGACGTTGTAGAACGCGGTCATGTCACGCTTCAGCGCTTTGTCGACGATGTCTTCGCGCAGCAGGCGTTGGCACCGGGTGATGTCGGCCTGCAGTGCCGGCTCGGGAAAACCACCACGAATGAGGTACTCGTGGAAATGCGCCGTCAGTGACTGGCCCTGGT
>JANNXS010000302.1:0-5395 GCA_031409695.1 Hyphomicrobiaceae bacterium | reverse complement strand
GCGCTCCTCGAACTCGCCCCGATACTTCGCGCCAGCGATCAGTGCGCCCATGTCGAGCGCCAGCAGTTTCTTGTCGCGCAAGCTCTCAGGCACGTCGCCCGCGATAATCCGTTGCGCCAAGCCTTCGGCGATAGCGGTCTTGCCAACACCCGGTTCGCCGATCAAGACGGGATTGTTCTTGGTGCGCCGCGAGAGCACCTGGATGGTGCGGCGGATTTCTTCATCGCGCCCGATGACTGGATCCGTTTTCCCGTCCGCCGCGGCAGCCGTGAGGTCGCGAGCATAGCGCTTCAACGCGTCGTAAGCGTTCTCAGCCGTCGCCGTATCAGCCGTGCGGCCCTTGCGAATGTCGTTGATGGCTGTATTCAGCGTATTGGCCGTCAGGCCAGCGTCCTTCAAAATGCGATGCGCTTCACCCGACGGTTCGAGCACTAGGGCAAGAAACAGGCGCTCGGCCGTGACGTATTTATCGCCCGCTTTTTCGGCGATTTTGGTCGCCTGTTCAAAGGCGCGCGCGAGATCGGGGCCAAGGTAAACCTGCCCCGCGCCGCCGCCTGAGACCTTCGGGCGCTTGGCCAGCACGCGTTCCGTTTCAGCCAGCGCTTGCTGCGGCCGACCGCCAGCCTTGCGCATCAGTCCAGAAGCGAGCCCCTCGGTGTCGTCGAGCAAGACTTTCAACAGGTGCTCGGTTGCGAATTGCTGGTGTCCCTCACGCAGCGCGAGGCCCTGGGCCGATTGAACGAAGCCCTTGGCCCGATCGGTGTACGTGTCAAAATTCATCGGTTCTGCTCCACCAGCTTGCCTCACGTCCCGCGGATGTTCTGGTGCGGCGACCTAAGGCTGCTGTGATTGGTCTCATGTCAGCCCCGTCAGGCGGTTGACCCTTATCAACTGGGAAGTGACGTGCCGAAGTAAAGGGCTGCGACAGATAAATAGGCTGGATCCTGCACGTATGTTCGGCAAGCCATGGCCGCTGTACCTTTGACACGGTCGCGCCACTGTTGTTCAACACATGTGTCACCGCGACGCGGGACACGACGATCTCGCGCGCCCAGTCAGTCAGGGAGGACTAGACCTTGAGTATCCGTAAACTATCACTGCTCGGCGCTGCGGCCGTCGCCGCCGCGCTAGCGATGCCAACGACCGCGACCGCTCAGAAAACGCTGCGCGTCGTCATGCATTCCGACTTGAAGATTATCGACCCCATCTGGACGACGGCCTACATCGTCCGCAACCACGGCTACATGATCTACGATGTGCTGTTTGCCCAGGACGAAAAGGGCAATGTCCAGCCACAGATGGTCGGCAAATATGACGTCTCCGCCGACAAACTTACGCACACCTTCACGCTCCGCGACGGCCTAGAGTGGCACGACGGCGCAGCTGTCACCGCGGAAGACTGCATCGCCTCATTGAAGCGTTGGTCGGCCAAGGATTCGCTCGGCCAAAAGCTGTTCAGCTTCATCGACACGATCACCGCAACCGATACCAAGACCTTCGTGATGAAGCTGAAGGAACCAACCGGCCTCGTGCTGACCGCGCTCGGCAAGCCGTCGTCGAACGTGCCGTTTATGATGCCAAAGCGCGTTGCCGATACGGACCCAAACAAGCAGATCGATGACACGACAGGCTCGGGCCCCTTTATCTTCAAGCGTGATGAGTGGAAACCGGGCGACAAGACCGTTTACGTCAAAAACACCAAATACAAGCCGCGCAGCGAACCTGCCTCGGGCTTGGCCGGTGGCAAGCTCGTCAACGTTGACCGTGTTGAGTGGCGCGCCATTTCGGACCACCAGCAATCGGCCAACGCGCTCCTCGCCGGTGAACTTGACTACGTCGAAGCCCCAACGCACGATCTGCTGCCACTGCTCAAGAAGGACGCCAACGTTAAACTCTGGGATGCAAACCCACTCGGCAACCAGTACACATTCCGTCCAAACACGCTGCAAAAGCCGTTCGACAATCCTAAGGTGCGCCAAGCTCTCTGGTATGCCTTCAACCAGAAAGACTTCCTCGATGGCGTGATCGGCAATGCCGATTATTACAAAGAGTGCATGGCCATGTTCGTGTGCGGCACCGCGCTCGCCTCCGACAAGGGCATGGAAGGCCTCTTGAAGTCTGACTTCAAGAAAGCCCAGGAACTCCTCAAGGAGGGCGGATACGACGGCACACCCATCGTGCTGATGCATTCGACCGATCTCGCGGTTCTCACCAACCTCGCCCCGGTCGCCAAGCAGTTGCTCGAAAAGGCCGGGTTCAAGGTCGATATGCAGTCCATGGATTGGCAGACGGTCGTCGCCCGCCGCGCTAAAAAAGAACCGGCGAACGCCGGCGGTTGGCACGCCTTCCTGACCTCATGGAACGCAGCCGACATCACCAACCCCGTCATGGCCGCATATTTCAACTCGTCATGCGAAAAAGCCTTGTTTGGCTGGCCGTGCGACCCAGAAATGGAAAAACTGCGTGACCAGTTCGCGCGCGAAACCGACCCGGCGAAACAGAAAGAGATCGCGGAAGCCGTACAGGTGCAGGCAACCAAGATGACCAGCCACATCAACCTCGGCCAGTGGTATCAGCCGATCGCCTCGCGCAAGACCGTCGAAGGCATCCTTACAGCGCCGGTGCCCGTGTTCTGGAACATCAGCACGAAGTAATATGATCGCGACATGAGAAAGCCCGGCCGGAGGCATCCGCGCCGGGCTTTTTTTAGTTCGGCGTGCTTTAGAACCGGATCGTTGGCGTCTAATACCAGCGGCCAAAAAGATTGACCGCTGGTATTTCGATTCGTCTCTTGCGCGCGGCCGCCCCACCAACCCCGCGCGCCAATACCATCGGTCAATAAATATGACCGCTGGTATAACCGAACGCAAAACTCAATTGCACTGGTACCCGAGCTTGGCGTTTACGCTTCGCAGACCGGGGCTTTTCGTCCGCCATGTTGCGAACTAAACCGAAAGCAGCCATGCGCATTCTGATCGCGGGGGGATATGGCGTGTTCGGAGGGCGGTTGGCTCAGCTGTTGGCCGACGAACCGCGCCTGACACTGATCATCGCGGGTCGCTCGCCCGCCAAAGCCATGGCGTTCTGTCGATCCCTTACCGGCCTGGCCAAAATTGAGCCCGCGGTGTTCGACCGCGATGGCGATCTCGAAGCCTCCTTCGATGCGCTAAAACCCGATGTCATTGTTGATGCGTCTGGACCATTCCAGGCCTATGCTCATAACGGCCATGATCCCTACCGGTTGATGCGCGCAGCCATTGACCGCGGCATCCCCTATTTCAACCTTGCCGACGGCGCAGACTTCGTTGCGGGCGCAGCACAATTCGATGCGGCCGCGAAAGCCAAAGGGATCGCAGTCCTTTCGGGCGTCAGCAGCTTTCCAGTGCTCACTGCTGCGGTCGTGCGGCATCTGTCAGCCGATGGCTTAAAGGTCGAGAGCATCACCGGCGGTATCGCGCCATCGCCCTACGCCGGGGTGGGGGAGAACGTCATACGCGCCATCACCAGCTATGCGGGCCAGCCCGTGAAGCTGACCCGCAGCGGTAAGCCCGCCGTCGCAATCGGTCTTGTGGAAACACGCGATATCACCATCGCGCCGCCGGGATACCTGCCGTTGCGCCACACCCGCTTCTCGCTCGTGGACGTGCCGGATCTGCAGATGTTGTCGCTGGAACACCCGGGCTTGCAGGACATTTGGATCGGTGCAGGTACAGTGCCGGAGATCTTGCATCGCGGCTTGAAAGTTCTGTCGCGGCTCGTGTCCTGGGGCCTGCTGCCATCGTTGTCGCCATTTGCCGGGTTGTTCCATTGGGTCGTCAACACCGTTCGGTGGGGCGAACATCGCGGCGGCATGTTCGTCGCGGTGCGCGGCCGACTGCTAGATGGTGCAGTCATCGAACGCAGCTGGCATATGGTGGCCGAAGGCGATCACGGGCCGTTCATTCCCGCAATGGCGATTGCGGCACTGATACGCAAAATGCTTGATGGGCATGCGCCCGCGCCGGGGGCTCGCTCGGCCGTGCGCGCGTTGGAAATAGCCGACTACGAGCGGCTGTTCGCTGGCCGTGCCATTCACTGGGGGCCGCGCGAAGCGCCCGATCCGACATGGCCACTCTACCGGCGCGTGCTCGGCACTGCCTGGGCGCACCTGCCCTTACCTGTGCGCACATTGCACGACATGACGACCGACATGACCGCTGATGGCACGGCAACTGTGGAGCGCGGCACATCGCTTGCGGCGCGCATGATCGCCACACTGTTTCGCTTCCCGCGCACCGGCACCAACGTGCCCGTGCAGGTAAATTTTAAAGTGAAAGCCGGCGTCGAAACCTGGACGCGGACGTTTGCCGGGCGGCAGATGGTGAGCCGCCAGGAAGCCGGCCAAGGACGCAATCAACACCTTATTGTCGAGCGCTTCGGCCCGTTCGCCTTCGGACTTGCGCCCATACTGCTTGAGGGACGCCTGCATCTCGTCGGCCGCACGTGGTCCCTGTTCGGCGTGCCGCTCCCGGCGATCCTCGTGCCAAACGGTATCGCCTCGGAACGCGACGAAGCCGGACGGTTTCATTTCGACGTCCACATCGCAGCCCCGTTGGTCGGATCGATCGTGCATTATCGGGGTTGGTTGGTGCCGCGCGGGGTTGCCAGCGCAACAGCGCTTATGACAGACGATGCCAAAGCAACCTCTCACGTATGATACCCATGACCGACCGCTACGATATCGCAGGCCTCCTCGCCGACATCGGCGATATCCCGGTCGTCACCGACATGCGCACGGTGCGTCTCAAATCGCGCGACTACTTCTGGTACTCGCCGATTTTAAATAAATCGCTGCACGGCAAATCCGCCGATGTGATGATTCAGCCCCGCAACGAGGCCGACATCATCAACGTTGCGGCGGCCTGCGCAAAGCGCCGCATACCAATTACGGTGCGAGCCGGCGCAACGGGCAACTACGGCCAAGCCGTGCCGCTCGAGGGCGGCGTGCTGCTTGATATCAACAGCCTCGACCGCGTGCTGTGGTGGAAGCCGGGGGTCGGTCGTTTCCAATGTGGCGCGCGCATGCACGACATCGATGCCATGACGCGCCCAGGCGGCTGGGAGCTGCGCATGCACCCTTCAACCAAGCGCATGGCGACCATCGGTGGCTTTGTCTCGGGCGGCTCCGGTGGCATCGGCTCGATCACCTACGGCGGCTTGCGTGAGCCCGGCAACATCCGCGCCGCCCGCGTGATCACTGTTGAGGAAACCCCGCGTATCATTGAACTCCGCGGTGATGCTGCACAAAAAGTTAACCGCGCCTACGGCACCACGGGCATCCTCACAGAACTCGAAATGCCCCTGGCGCCAGCGTGGCCCTGGGTCGAAGTCATCGTCGCCTTCGACGACTTTTTTG
>JANNXS010000301.1:0-3542 GCA_031409695.1 Hyphomicrobiaceae bacterium | reverse complement strand
CATCAGAGGGTCATACAGGGCGAGTACCTGTGCTCTAGGCGAAGGCTTCGGTCTATCTGGGTGCTGCAGTGCTGAATGGGCAGCTCCTGCATACAATAGTTCTACGCAGCGTCGCGGCCCGATGCATGCGGGTTCCTCTGGCTCACAGGCGTAATGGATCTGGCAATCAACCTTCTGAGATGCGTGCAGTGTTCGGGTCTTAGGATGAGAGAAACGAAGCGCCATGCATCGCTATCGAACTATCTTCCTCTCTGACGTCCACCTGGGCACACGCACGGCGAATGCCTCAGCCTTGCTGGATTTCTTACGCTATAACGATGCCGACACGATTTATCTCGTTGGAGACATCGTCGACTTTTGGAAGATCCGGCGCGGCCCGTGCTGGTATCAATCGCACAACGACGTGCTTCAAAAGCTGCTGCGCAAGACACGCAAGGGCACTCGGATGGTCTTTATACCGGGCAACCACGACGAAGGGTTGCGAGAGTTCTGCGGCATGAATTTCGGCGGGATCGATGTGGTCCGAACGGCCCAGCATCGGACTGCAGATGGACGCGTCTATATTGTCATGCACGGCGATGAATTCGATGTTGTTGTTCGCACTGCGAAGTGGCTCGCCATTCTCGGGGACCGAGGCTACGAGGCTGCACTTTGGCTCAATACGCCGTTGAATTGGATCCGGCGGCACCTCGGCTTTGGGTATTGGTCGTTGTCCGCGTACCTCAAGCAACGCGTGAAGAGTGCTGTTAGTTTTATCGGCGCATTTGAGCATGCGGTCGCGACGGAAGCCCGACTTCAAAAAGCCGACGGTATTATATGTGGCCACATCCACTCCGCGGCAGACCGCGTGATCGAAGGCATTCATTATCTGAATTGCGGTGATTGGGTTGAAAGTTGCACAGCGATTGTCGAACATCCCTCCGGGCGGATGGAGCTTGTACGTTGGAGTCCCGACGCGGGGCGGAACCTCAGCGCGCCAGAAGTGTCGGCGGACCGTATGGAGCGCGCGCTTGAAGCCGCCGAGTAGTTCCGGGAGGCCTGTCTAGATTTTAGGTCTGACGGCCGCCATTTGTATGCCATGCTGTTGGACGACCACCCTCGCATGATCGAAGAATGCCCACGATACGCCATCTACTTTGCATCCGCAGCTGAAAGCGCGCTTGGCCTGTTCGGTACGGGCGTGCTCGGGCGCGATGCCGAACGTGACGTCGAGGCTGATCTTTTTCCACAGCTGAAGACGTCGTTTCCCGATTGGCGTTCGCACGTGACGACCGCAGCGCACTACGGTTTTCACGCGACGTTGAAGCCGCCGTTCGCACTGGCTGCGGGCGTCAATGGCCCGTTGGTCCGGGAGGCCGTTGCGGCACTCGCAAAAACACTTTCCCCGGTCGTCGTCGGACACCTGCAGGTTTCAGCCATCGGACGTTTCATCGCCCTTGTGCCCGTGGCTCCGCAAGTTCAGCTTGAGACGATTGCTACGCGCATCGTATGCGAGCTCGACCCGCTGCGAGTGCCCCTATCGGCTGAGGACCGGGCGCGTCGGCGACCGGAGAGACTGACCGTGCAGCAAGTCTCGCATCTCGACACATGGGGCTATCCCTATGTGCTTGATGAATTCCGTTTTCACATGACTTTGACCGGCCAACTTTCCGATGGTGTCCGCACGGATGCAGAGCGAATCCTACGCGGGCTTTATGCGCCTTTCGACCATGCAATCGAAATCCGCGACGTCTGCATTTTTATGCAGGCGAACCGAGCGGCGCGGTTCACCCTTCTGGATCGTATCCCGCTCGGTGCCTGAGTTGTCCACACGATACAATGCCTGTCACATAGCCGTAATGCGCATGGTCTACGCGTTCTTCCATCAAACGATGTAGGTGGAAAAATGCTGCGTCTCGACAAGTTGACCAAGCAGTTTGGGACCAAGACTGCTGTCGACAGTGTCAGCCTCGACATCCCCAAAGGCCAGTTCGTCGGCGTCATCGGGCGTTCTGGAGCCGGCAAATCGTCTTTGCTGCGGATGATCAACCGACTTGCCACTCCAACGTCTGGCAGCATTTTTGCCGAAGTCGTCGACGTGACAAAGCTGAACGGGCAGGCCCTGCGGGATTGGCGGCAGTCAAACGCGATGATTTTTCAGCAGTTTAATTTGGTTGGCCGCCTGGACGTGTTGACCAATGTCCTTCTAGGCCGCCTCAACCATGTTTCGACGGCAAGGTCACTTGTTCGGTTATGGAGCAAGGAAGATCGGGCAGTTGCGCTGTCCGCGCTCGAGCAGCTCGATATGGCCGGCCTTGCAGCGCAGCGTGCGGATACGCTTTCAGGTGGACAGCAGCAGCGCGTGGCCATTGCCCGCGCCCTGGTTCAGGAGCCGCAACTGGTTCTCGCGGACGAGCCAATTGCTTCGCTCGACCCGCGCAACACAAAGGTGGTGATGGACGCGTTGCTGCGCATCAACAAGCACTTCGGCATCACGGTCATCTGCAACCTTCATTCGCTTGATACGGCTCGCACTTACAGTGACCGTCTGGTGGGGATGGCGCAGGGCCGCGTTGTTTTCGATGGTGTCTCGGCCGATCTCACGGATGCGACCGCGCGTGAGCTTTACGGGCTTGAGGCCAACGAAGTTATGGATACGGCCGGAACGGCAATGCCCGCTCCCGCCAACGAAGCACGACCGGCTCAGGTCGCTGCCTGAACGCCGCAGATCTCAAGTTCTGCTCCACAAAAGCGTTCACGGACAAAGTAATCCCCGACAATGCGCAACGGAGACATGTGATGATTGACCGTCGTACCGCGGCGGCCCTTGCGGCTGCTGTAGCTCTTGCTGGCTTT
Organism: Hyphomicrobiaceae bacterium; assembly: GCA_031409695.1. Classification (GTDB taxonomy): domain Bacteria; phylum Pseudomonadota; class Alphaproteobacteria; order Rhizobiales; family Hyphomicrobiaceae; genus JABFRJ01. The sequence goes on along the minus strand of JANNXS010000301.1, from coordinate 707 downwards.
GCGGCGTCCGCCGTTGCCCAGGATTGGAAAGCCAAATACCCGGAGCTGGTATTCGCGATTGTACCTGCCGAAAACGCCCAAGGCGTGACGGACCGCTGGGGCCCGTTCGCCGCCTACATGTCGAAAGAGCTCGGCACTAAGGTGACAGTTCGCGTCGCCCAGGATTATGCCGCGGTGATTGAAGGTCAGAAAGCCGGACAAATCCATATCGCATCGTATGGGCCGTCGTCGTTCGCCCGTGCAATCCAGACCGGCGCAAAGGTCGAAGCCTTCGCCCAGGACGTCAACGAAGACGGCACCAAAGGCTATTTCTCCGTCGTCTGGGTAAAAAAGGACAGCGCGGCCACTAAGATCGAGGATCTTAAGGGCAAGAACCTCTGCCTCGTCGATCCGAACTCGACGTCCGGCAACAATGTACCGCGCTTCGCGATGAACAAGATGGGCATTGAACCGGACAAGTTCTTCGCCAAGGTTGTTTATTCCGGCAGCCACGAGAACGCGATCATCGCGGTCCAGCAGGGCACCTGCGATGCGGCCTTTAATTGGTACAATGATGAGCGCGAATCGAACCTTCTGCGCATGGCGCGTAAGAACATGGTCAAGGCGGAAGATTTTAAGGTGATCTTCAAGTCTGATATCATCGTCAACTCGCCGATGGCGTTCATGGCTGAACTGCCAGCCGATCTGAAGAAAGCTATTCAGACGGC
>JANNXS010000300.1:0-9583 GCA_031409695.1 Hyphomicrobiaceae bacterium | reverse complement strand
TTGCCCGAGCCACTTTCGCCCAGCAGCGCGACGGTCTCACCACGCCCGAGGTGCAGGTCGACGCCGTCAACGGCGCGTACCGGTTTGGCGCCGCCAGTGAAGGTGACGGTCAGTTGGTTGATGGTCAGGATGGGCGCACTCATGCGGTCACCTCCGCGACGGCGGGCCTGGTTGGTCGCGTGTGCCCGCTCGTTGGATCAGAGAGATGGCAGGCGGCGTGATGGTTGGCCGCGACCAACGACAGCGCCGGTTCCCTCGTTCTGCAGATGTCGGCTGCATAGGCACAGCGCGTGTGAAATCGGCAGCCCGACGGCGGATTGATGGGGTTCGGCGGATCACCTGCAAGTGGCGCGGCCGTGCGGCGCTTGTCCGGATCCATCGACAGCATCGAGCCGAGAAGCGCCGTCGTATAGGGGTGGGCGCTCGCCTCATAGAGAGCGTCGGTCGGACCAACCTCGGCGATTTTGCCGAGATACATCACCAGCACGCGCGACGACACAAAGCGCACAACTTCGAGGTCATGACTGATGAAAATGTAGGTGAGGCCGAATTCCTCTTTGAGGTCGAGCAGCAGGTTCAGCACCTGCGCCTCAACGCTCTTGTCGAGGGCCGACACGGCTTCATCGAGCAGCAGGACGCTCGGTTCCAAGGCGAGGGCGCGCGCGATGTTGACGCGCTGGCGCTGACCACCCGACAGCTCATGCGGATAGCGGCCCGCGAACCGCTTCGGTTCGAGGCCCACCCGATCCAGCAGGCGGCGCGCCCGTGCGACCGCGTCAACCATCGACACGCCGTGTACGGTTGGTGCGAAGGCAATCGAATCCTCGATCGTGAGCCGCGGATTGAGCGAGGCGTAGCTGTCCTGGAACACCATCTGCACCTGACGACGAAAGGCCTTTAGCGGCATCTCCGCGGTGCCAACCGTCTTTCCTTGGAAGCGCAGTTTGCCAGCCGTCGGCGTGATCAGATGCATAAGCAGGCGTGCGGTCGTGGACTTGCCGCAGCCGCTCTCGCCGACGATGCCAAGCGTCTCACCCTGCGCGACGTTGAAGGACACCCCGTCAACCGCCTTTACGACGGCCGTGGCACGACCCAGCAAGCCGGATTTTACCGGGAAATACTTCGTCAGGCCGTCGACCTCCATCAGAGGCTCAAAGGTTTGGGGCGCGACCGTTTGGCTGGCCGTCATGACTTGATGTCCATGGCCGAGCGCAGACCGTCGGTCAGCACGTTGAAGGCAATCGAGGTGATGAAGATCATCATGCCGGGGAGGGCTGCCAGTAGTGGTTGCGTATAGATGGCGGTGCGCAAGGTGTTGAGCATCAGGCCCCACTCGGGCTCGGGCGGTTTGACGCCGAGGCCGAGGAACGACAGGCCGGAGGCTAGGATCATCGACACCGCGATCAGGCTCATGCCGTAAACGAAGATTGGTCCAGCGACGTTGCCGAGCACCTGCGTGCGCACGATGCGGAATGCACTCGCCCCGCTGGCGCGTGCGGCCTCGACATAGTCCCGCGTGCGCACACTGGTGGTGACGCTCTCGGCAACGCGCGCAATGGGCGGAATGAACACAACAGTGAGGGATATGACGCTGTTGGCGATACCGGCACCAAGGGCGCCGGACAGCGCAATCGCAAGCAGCACAGATGGAAACGCAAAGAACACATCAATGACGCGCATCAGGATCGTGTTCACCCAACCACCAACGTAGCCAGCCGTAATGCCAATGGCGCTGCCGACGAACAGGGCGATGAAAACCGGTGTGACACCGATGAACAACGACAGGCGCGCGCCATAAATCAAGCGCGAGAGCATGTCGCGGCCAAGTTCATCGGAGCCGAGCGGGTAGCCGTCCGTGCCGGGCGGGCGCAGGCGGCGCAGCGCCATGCCCTTGTAGGGATCGGCTGGTGCAATTAAGGGCGCAAAGATCGCCATCAGGATCAGCAGCAGCACGACAATGCCAGCGCCGACGGCCACGGGATCACGGGAAAAGCGCCGCAGCACAGTCGCCCAATACCCGGGCGAGCGCTGGACGGGTTCGAGGACAGGGACAGTTGCGATGGAGATCATTTCGATGCGGCACTCTTTACGAAGAAAACGTCGATGACCAAGACAGTTAAGCGCTCCTGAATGGCCTTGAGGTGTTTTCGACGCCGCACACCCACAGATGTCATCCTAGGCCTTGTGCCTAGGACCCATTCCTCCGCCCGCGCGAAGGAAGCAAGTCGTTGGCGCCGGTCCTGACTGCACCCATTCGATTCGCTGAGCGATGGGTCCCAGGCACAAGGCCCGGGATGACAGCATTGGGCAGGGAACGTGGTGCTTCTAGTGTTCCGGTTTCGACATTTGGTTCCCGTTACAGCGAGGCTTCGAGCAAATGTCGGAACCAAAAGGAACACTAGCAGCGGTATGATTCTAGTGTAGCTTTTGCATCTGACGTTTGGTTGAAACGCCAGCCGCGAGCAGGGACCAAACGTCAGACGCGCTACACTAGCGCGCACTTGGGAACCCGAAACGGGTCGAGCCATAGCCATTCAGCCTCTCTGCACGCGCGGATCGAGTGCGGTCTGCAGCACATCGACGACGAGGTTGAGGATGACAAAGAAGATTGCGAGGACCAGGATCGTGCCCTGCAACACGGGCAAGTCGCGCTGGAAGATGGCGTCGTTGAGCAACAGTCCCGTGCCGGGCCAGGAAAACACCGTTTCAATCAGGATCGAACCGCCGAGCAGATAGCCAAGTTGAATGCCCATGACGGCAAGCGCGGTTGGCGCTGCGTTTTTGACCACGTGCTTGAAGATGCCCCACTCGCCGAGGCCTTTGGCGCGCAGGCCCGTCACGAACTCCTGGCTTAGGATCTCAGCGACCAGCGCGCGCACCGTGCGCGAGATGATGCCCATGGGAATGACCGACATGGTGATGGCCGGCAGGATCATATGGCGGACGTGCGCCCAGTCCCACTTCCAGGCCTCCGAGCCGCCGGGCCCTGCCCCCGTCGGTGGCAGCCAGCCGAGGTTGGCGGCAAAGATGATGACCAGCACCATACCGAGCCAATAGTGCGGGATCGAAACGCCGATGACAGCAATGAACGACGCAATCTTGTCGAGCCAGGTGTCGCGAAAGTATCCGGCGACGAAGCCAAAGAACGCACCCAGGATAAAGCCAATCGCGGTGGCCAGCACGGCGAGCGTCAGCGTGTTTGCGACCGCCTTGGCGACTTCGAGCACAACCGGCCGGCTGGTGCGAATGGAGGACCCGAGATCGCCGACCATGGCGCGACCGAGCCACTTGAAGAATTGCTCATAGTACGGCCGGTCAAAGCCGTAGAGTTGCATCATCTGGATCTTCAGGCTTTCCGATGCGTCCGGCGGCAACACGGATACTAGAGGATCGCCCGGCGCAAGATGTACCAGGCAAAAACACACGAAGGCGACGCCAAGCATGATCGGCAGCGCATACACGACACGTTTGGCGATGTAGACGAGCATTACGCGTCCGGCCCCTGAAGTTCCCCAAGGTCAGTGATACGTGCTTGCGCTGGACAGAACAACAGACCCAAAGCCAGACTTCTCATCCAAATGCCTCATCCTTGAGCAGCAGCATTTTGGACCGTTGCCGGAGCAGCATTGATGCAACTACTATTGATCAATCCCAACACGACCGCTGCAATGACCGAGCACATGGTGACGCTTGCGCGGGGGATCGCCGGCCCTGAGATCGCCATCGTCGGCGCGACCGCTCGCTTCGGCGCGCGCTACATTGCAAGTCGGGTGAGTTATGCGGTGGCGGGGCACGCAGCCCTTGATGCCTTTGCCGAATATGGCGGCGAGGCCGACGTGGTGGTGCTCGCTTGTTTCGGTGATCCCGCCTTGTTCGCGCTGCGGGAATTGGCCGACGTGCCCGTCGTCGGCATGGCAGAGGCCTCGTGTCAGGCAGCGGCAAAAATCGGCCGGTTCTCGATTGTGACCGGGGGCGAGCGCTGGGGGCCCATGCTGGAGGAGTTCGTTGCCTCGATCGGGCTTCAGGCGAGCCTCGCGAGCGTCACATGCGTGGCCCCAACGGGTGGCGATATCGCGCGTGATCCGCAGGGCAGCCTTGCGTTGCTGGGGGACGCCTGCCGCGACTGCGCCACGCGCGATGGTGCAGAGGCCGTCATATTGGCCGGCGCAGGTCTCGCGGGCCTTGCGTCGCAAATCGCGCCACACGTTGGCGTACCGCTGATCGACAGTTTCGAGGCCGTGATGCAAGCAGGCTTGGCGGCCGCCCGCGCGAAGCCGCCAAAGCCGCAATCGGGGACTTCCGCTATGACACCGCCAATAGAGACCGTTGGCCTGTCGGCGGCCTTAAGCCAGTTGCTCAAGTTGTGAGTGACTTGGACGCAAAAAAAGCCGCCCGAACTCCGAGCGGCTTTTTCGATCTCATTTCGGCTGTCCCAACTGGTCGTATTGCCAATTAGTCCATGCTAACGGGCGCAAGGTCAACAAACCAGCTCTTTGGCTGCACGAAGCCCTTGATCTTTGCGCTCATCGCGCGTGGACCAACGTCATGGGCGACCCAGAGGAACGGCGCATCCTCGACGATGCGTGCGTGCAGCTTCGCGAGGCCCTCGTCGCGGTCTTTGTCGGTAAACGACGTGCGCGCCTTGCTGATCAGCTCGTCGAGTTCCGGGTGCGTGTAATAACCCCAGTTGTTCGACGTTGGTGCCACCGTTTTCGATGACGAGAAGCGGACCATGGCGAAGAACGGATCCATCGCCGCAAACGTTACGTTGGTCGCGTGCGCGCCGCGTGAGGTCGGATCTTTCGCGCCCGCACGCCAGTTGGTGAACAACGCGTTCCACTCGACGACATCCAATTCAACGTCGAAGTAGCATTCCTTAAGCGCCTGCTGGATCCATTCGTTCATGGCCACCGGTTGCATCTGGCCGGACCCCGACGCCGACGTCAGCGTCTTAACTTTGACCCGCTTGGTGGCGCTGAAACCCGCTTCTTCCATCAGCTTCTTTGCGGCGGGTAGATCATACTTGATGTCGAACTTCGGATTGCCCCACCACGGATGGCCCGGTGGCACCGTGCCCTTAGGAACTTCCATAAGACCACTGAGCGCCCCCTTTAGCTCCTCGCGGTTGATGCACAGGTTGGCCGCCTGACGGACGCGCTTATCTGCCCACGGCGAACCTTCAACAAGCGAAAATTGCCAAGGCCAGACATGGGGCTGAGCGTTCGTAGTGATCACGAAACCTTTGTCTTTTATCGTCTTGATCGCATCGGGAGCCGGGTTCTCGATCCAGTCGACTTGGCCCGAGAGCAAGGCCGCCGTCCGCGCGTTGGCTTCCGGCATCGGCAACAGCACGACGCGGTCGAGTTTCGTTGTCCGCTTTGGATCCCAGTAGCCCTTGTTGGCGACATACTCGACCCGCTCACGCGGCTGGAATTTGGCCATCTTGAACGGGCCAGAACCGGACGCGTCGGCAGCAAATGCAGCCCAGGCCTGCTTTGCGCGCTCGGCCTTGTCGGTGACAGCGCCGAGGGCATCGAACTTCGCCTGCCAATGTGCGGGCGACGCGATGAACAGGTTGGTCAAGTTGAGGGGCAGGAAGGAGTCCGGCTCTTTTGTCGTCAGTTCAACAGTCAAGTCGTCAATGGCCTTGCCCGACGCAAGAGTCGGCATGCGCGAAACGGTGACGCCGATCTGATCCGGCGCGAAGTGGGCCGCATCTTTGTCGAGCACCTTTTGGACGTTCCAAACGATGGCGGCGGCATTGAGCGGCGAGCCGTCATGGAATTTGACGCCGGGGCGGAGTTTGAACGTCCACTTTGTCTTGTCGGCGTCGCTGACCTTCCACTCGGTCGCCAGGCCCGGAACCAAGACGCTCGGCTTGTCGGCTGACGACAAATCGAAGTGTGTGAGCGCATCGTAGAGCGGAATGCCCGTGAAACGGTTGCCCTCGAAACCCTGGTCGGGCTGTCCACTCGTCTTGGGGATATCGGCGGCAGTCATTGCGATGCGAAGGGTCTTCTCCTGCGCGAGAGCGGGGATCGCAAATAACACGCTGAAACCACTCGCAATTGCGAGGCGAGCTATTGAAGCACGCAACACTGGCATATTTTGAACTCCCATGATGCGACGAGCAGAACTGTCAAACCCGTCAGCCGAGCGAAGTATGGTCAAGTCGCCGGACGTTGCCAAGCATTGCCGAGGAAAGGCAATGCTCAAGAATTAGGATATGCCGCACAAAATTTGTGCGCAAGCGCTTGCTCTTGGCCGCCCCGAAGAACCGATTGCGCCAACGGAATGAGTTATCCAAGGCAAACGTCAGCCAACTCGGCGGCCATAGGACGTCAGACACGGGTCAGGCGCCGGTCGGACATTGGCCCACAAACGACACTATTTCTTACCATCCGCACACACGGCCTCCTTGACGGTGCAGGTATCAGGCAGGGCCGCGTTTTTCTTGCAATCGGCTGTGGCTGCGTCTTTGGCGGCCGCAAGGTTGGGGCGGTAAGAACCCCACGCGCCCATGGGCTTTCCGTCCGCGGTGCCGGCAGACGTCGCGACGGCTGCGCAAGATGTGCCGGCGGCGGCGACGACGCTACACTTCCGGCTGTCTTTCTCGCATACGGCGAGAACTTCTTTTTCGGCAACGTCACGCGAGGCTTTGATTGAGACGACGCCATGCGCTCCGATCGCCGAATAGGCTATGGCGGCCCAGGCTTTCGGCAACGGTACCGCCAGCAGTTGTTTGGCTTCGTCCTCTGTCATGTCGCCCGTTACCAAGCTGTTTCGGTTTTTGCGCCACTGGGCAATCGCGCCCTTCAGTTCCGGTGTTGCCAGACCGTCGCGGGTCCCAACCCTGTAGTTAAGGCCATACAGATGGTTCTGCACCGCCTTGTAATCCGTCACGATCTTTGGCGTGACAGTCTTGTTCGACTGCGCCACAGCCGCAGATTGTGCCAGTGCTAAACTGGCGAGAAAGAAGGCACCGCCAAGAACCAGGGTCAGACGTCGCATGACAAAAATCCATTTTGGGGACGCGGGCATTTGTTAGAGCGGTTTTCACCCGACAAAGGTCGGGTGAAGCGCTTTTGAGTGGTGACAAAAACAGATGGCTCTCAACGCACACCAGTCTTTAGACGAATTTAAGACGCCATGAGGTCTGCCTTTACATGAGGTCTGCCTTCAACTGGATAAAACCAACCAGCGTACGCTGATTGTATCGGGCCTGATAGCAACAGGATGGACAACACTCCGATATGGTCAAATGGAGGCGCGAATGGCTCTCCACTGAACCGGGGGCGGTCCATTTGCAAGCATCACCGCGCGCGCAAAGGTCGGCGTTTCCGCCGTCTGAGCAACCTGCACAAGAAAGGCCTCAAAAAAATTGACATAAAATCTTGTCATATCTTTACTAACCTGCACTTCTTCTTCGGTCTCAGTGTTGATGTTCGACGATCACTGGTGCTAGACTCGGTGCACTTATTCTCATTGTATCGAGGCTGAGGGCGGGGCTTTGCTTGGGGCATCACCATCCTCGCGTCGAGCTTTTCAGGAGTTCTGTAAATGAGTGATTTACGCAATTGGAAGTCCTTTTGGGACGGCACGGCATCGAGCGACACAGCTGGGCCGGACAGCCTAGGCCAAAGTCATTTGGTGTCGGCGGAACCGGTCGCCGAAGCATTAACAAACCTAGCTGCTGCGGCTGAGCCGACCGATGTTGCTCTGCCAGATCTTGCCACTGGTTCCGCCTGCGGCTGCTGCGCGGGCGGCATTCACGGCGGTTCTGGCACCTCTACTGACGCAGCGCCGCCGGTTCTTGGTACGCTGTCCGATCTCGCCAATCAGTTGACCAACGGCTATTGGGGCGGCTCCAGCCACAAGTGGGGCAGCAGCACGATTACGGTCAACCTTAGCGGCTTGGCAATTGGTGGCGAAGTCGCACTCGCACGAGCCGCTATGGCCGCCTGGGAGCGCGTCGCCAACGTTGACTTTGTGGAAGTGAGTGGTTCTGCCAACATCAATTGGACCGACGGTGGCAATAACTCTACCTATGTCGCGTTTGCCAGCACCAGTTGGAATGGAGCTGGCGTCCTGCAGACCGGCGCAACAATTAACATCTCACAATATTGGTATAATCAGAACGGTGGTGCAGGCGGCACGCCGGGTGTGTTCTCAAGTTACGGGTATCAGACCTATATCCACGAACTCGGCCACGCCATCGGCCTTGGTCACCAGGGTGACTATAACGGCAGCGCAACCTACGGCGTCGACAACAAATTTACCAATGACAGCTGGCAGTTCTCAGTCATGTCGTACATGAACCAGAACAACTTCGGCGGCGCGTCATATGCCTATGTCTCCGGCCCGCAGATGGCCGATATCCTCGCCGCGCAAAACCTCTACGGCGCACCGGTGAATTCAGGCACACATTATTATGGCGACAACCCGAGTGTGGCCGGCGCGGGCTACAACTTTGCCAATGGCGTGCAGTCGTTTACAATGTATTCAGCCGACGGTTGGGTGGCACTCGATAGCTCAACCTACAGTGGTTCACAGACCATCAATATGAACGCCGGCCAGTATTCATCGGTTCGCGGCCTCAACAATAACATAAGTCAGTACACATCTACGACCATGACCGAGTACTATGGCGGCTCGGGTTCTGACTTCGTCACGCTGAACACCAATAGCGTGGCGGGGAGCAACGGCAATGTCGTTTTTGGGAATAATGGTGCCGATACCTTCTATGCACCGAACAGTACGTCATCCCACTCCATCTACGGCGGTACCGGCATTGACACGTACGACACCGTGAGTTTCCCGTCCTCCAATCTTGCGGCCGGGTCACTCGTGCGGACGTCGCAGAGCAACAACGGTTGGGCGTTCAAGGATATTGGGCCATCATCCCAGTATGATTATCTGTTCGACGTCGAAAAGATTCACTTTACCAATGGCGACGTGACACTCCGCCAGGCGAAGTCGAACTTCAATTTCACCTACGCGGCCGACATTGGCGCGACCTCCGACTTTGTTTTGTCGGCGGGCGGCTACATCGGCACCTGGGAGGTTCAGAACAATAGCGTCCACCACGGAACGACGCTGTCGAACTCTCTGCCGGGTTGGACGGTAGTCGGCACCGGCGACGTCACCGGCGATGGCAGTGCCGACGTCTTGCTGCAGAATGGCGGCTCGCTTGTTGCCTGGTCCATGGCGAACGGCAATATCTCGAACGGATACACGGTGGCGCTCGGGCTGACTGGCTGGAAATTGGTCGGCACCGGCGACATGAACAATGACGGCACCGTAGACATCGTCATGCAAAACCTATCAAGCGGCGCGGTCGTCGATTTCATTATGGCCAACGGCACGGTGAGCGTCGGCAAAGTGATCGTCGGAAGCTCGGGCGGCTACAACGTCGTAGGCGTCGCCGATTACAACGGCGATGGCACTTCAGACATTATGGTTCAAAACGGCAACGTGGTCGTCGATTGGATCGTCTCGAACGGGTTGTATTCGTCCGGCAACGTGCTGTCGAGCAACACGGCCGGCTTCCGCGTGGTCGGGAGCGGCGATTTCGATGGCGACG
>JANNXS010000299.1:0-7073 GCA_031409695.1 Hyphomicrobiaceae bacterium | reverse complement strand
GACGTCCGCCACGTTGACTGCGTGCCGTTATGCCACGAATGGCTTGAGCACATACCCGGCCGCCTCGAGCTTTGCGCGCACGGCTCGCGCCATGGCGACGGCTGACGGCGTGTCGCCATGCACACAAATCGTATCGATTGCGACCGGCAAACGTACACCAGACACGGTGGTGATTGCGCGATCCTGCAGGGTTTTCAATACGCGGTCAGCGGCGTGCGCTGCGTCGTGGATGACGGACCCTGGTGTCTTGCGTGAGGTCAGTTGGCCGTTGTCGTCGTAGGTGCGGTCGGCAAAGAATTCGCGCGCCTGACGCAAACCGAGCTTGTCGGCGATGCGCTCCGTGTTGCGACCAGGCATCGACACGTAAACCAGCGAGCGGTCGACAGCCTTGATCGCATTGCCGATGGCGAGGGCGAAGTCGTCTTCCTCGTTGGTGAGGTTGCCAAGGCTGCCGTGGGCTTTGACGTGTGTGACCGTGTGGCCGGCCATGGCGGCGATCGCCTGCAGCGCGCCGATCTGATAGGCGACCATGCGCTCAATCTCGGCCATGCTGTCACCACGAATGACACGCCGGCCAAAGCCGTCGCGATCATTGAAGCTTGGATGCGCGCCGATGGCGACACCGTTGGCTTTGGCAACGCGCGCCGTGTCGTGCATGACGTTCCAGTCACCGCCATGTAGCCCACACGCCACATTGGCCGACGTGACGATTTTAAGCATCGCTGAGTCATCGCCCATGCTCCAGGCACCATAGCTCTCGCCCATGTCGGAGTTGAGGTCGATGCGCATGTGGGCCACTCCAGAGATGTGCCAGTGCCGCACTATGCGCGCATTTTGGTGGCCGGATCAAATGGCGAGGCGACCCTGCGGCGCGCTCGACAACAGACCGGTATGGCCGCAGCAAATTGCCTGCTGCAACGTGATGGGCCAGATGTGGCCATCGAACACAGGTCGGATACCCTCTCCCCCTCACCTTCGAGGGGGAGAGGGTTCGGATGAGGGGCAGCCTCTTGCTCCAACGGAATTCGATCTATGAGTAAACTGCACCTTCAGTGCATCTCGTCCAACCTCCGCCAGTGAGGATGCTGCCCCTCACCCCGCCCTCTCCCCTCAGAAGTGAGGGGAGAGGGCGCCGCGATCCTTCGGCTCGACCGATTTCGCCTTCTGGGCAACTGCGTTGCCGTCGGACCGGCCGATGCAGCCCGGTGAGGTCCCGCGCAGGCGGCATTGTGGCCAACATGGCACGGCAGTTTGAGCCATCGCGCAGGCACGAGCCGCAGCCGTCAACTCCCGCTGAATTCCTTCGGCCGATGTTTCCGGGCCAGCTTGTCGAGCACTGCGTTGACGACCTTGGGTTCGTCGCCCTCGAAGAAAGCTTTCGCGATATCGAGATATTCGGTGATCACGACGCGCCCGGGCACGTCTTTTCGATACAGGATTTCATACATAGCACCGCGCAACACGGCCCTGAGTGTCGCATCCAGGCGATTGAGCCGCCAGCCGGTCGCGAGTTGCGCGTCGACGGCCGGATCAATCTGCATTTGATGGGTCACGACGCCGCGCACGATGGATTCAAACAGCGTTTGATCTGCCATGGCGACGGTTTCGAATTCGGCCGCCGCGCCAAAACGCTCGGTGACGAACTCGTTGATCAGCTTGTTAAGATCTGTCGCCGCCAGATCCATTTGATACAACGCCTGGACGGCTGCCAGGCGTGCCTGGCTGCGCACGACGCTGCTGCGTTTGGCGATGTCAGCCACGCGCACCGGTTTCTTAGCGTCGCCACTTTTGCCGGATTTGCCCGTGCTGGATTTACTTGATGCGTCAGACATCTTCGCCGCGCTCCTCGAAGGCACGCGCATGACGGATCAGGGAGGTGCACGCCCGGACGGCATCGGCACCTTTGCCCTTGCGGCCGCCTTCGGCCCGCGCCAGAGCCTGCGCCTCGGTATCGACGGTCAAAATGGCGTTGCCGAGTGGGATGCCGGCGGTGATGGCGGTTTCCATCAACCAAGTGTTCGCCTGCTCGCAGACGATGTCATAATGCGCGGTCTCGCCGCGAATGACGCAGCCTAGGACGATGGCGCCGTCAAAATCGGTCGGCTGCTCGTTGGTCGAGGGGATCAAACCGTTGTTGAAGGCGAGCGACAGTGCTTGCGGGATTTCCAGAGCACCCGGCACGGAAACAACCTCCCACGTGACGCCCATGGCCTTCATCTCCTCGATTGCGCCGGCAAGCAGGGCCGCTCCTATGGCGTCATAGTACCGTGCCTCGATAACGAGAACATGCGCCTTAATCGGAGACGCGTCGTCTGTCGCGCTCGTACTGGTACGAGCTGAGCTTTTGCCAGCCATGGAAGATCCTGTCGTGCGATGGGCCCGGGCGGCAGTGGCGCGCGCTGGTGGGCATATGCGTTGCGGTGATCTACACCGCAGCAGGCCGCTTGGACAAGGTCCGAAACAGAACAATCATCGCGTGTTAGCGCTTGGCGCCGTTGTTAAAAACGCGCAGCGCGTCTATTTGCCGGTCCCACGACAGGGGAAGGCGATCGTAGGGGTTTGGTCGGAAACCGTCCGTCACGTAGATCATGCCGAGATTGCGGTCAGCGGCCATCGCCAGCGCCGTGGCAAAATCGATTGCCGGGTCAGTCTCAATCAAAATCGCCCCATACAGGTGTGCCCCATATCGGTGCACCTCGCGCCGCTCTGAGGCTGCAGGCGCACCGGGGAAATCCGCGGCCAGCCCCTCGAAGTGGATGAGCCTGTCGGCGGCGCCGACGTTGCCGCGACGCAGCAAGTGCTCATGTCCACCCGTGCCGGGATTGCCAATCACGTGCCAATTCGGCTCGAGGATCTTCAGGCCGTCATAGAGAGACGAGTAAAAGGAGGTGACGTCTGTTGTCGTTCCGCCAACGGCCTCGCCGCCCATCTCGTCGACGAAGATACCGTCAATGCGATACAGGTTGCGATAGCGGCTAGCGCAAGCAACGATGTCATCGGCCGTGTACCTGTTTCCGGCAGCTGGCGTGCACGACGACCTCGGGGTCACGCGCCGACCTGCATATCCCGACGGCACATAGCCGAGCACGCGCCCGCCAGCGGCGCGGAACGACTGGATGGCGCGCGTATAATTGGCGTCCCGCACATCGCCCGGCCCCGACGCCGGATTCATAATGGCGAAAATGGCGATGTCCGCCTGTGCCGCCCGGGTCAGTCGATCCCAATCGCTGCCCGCGGGGTTGGGGTAGAAGTAAGCTGGCACCACCAGCGTCATGGCGGGCCGTTCGGCGGCCGCGGCCGGTATCAGTGCTTCCGGTGTCAGTGCTGCAAGAAACGCCCCGAGAAGTTGTCCGATCATGGTCGTGCATTCCTGCTCTGCCGCGGCGCACCCTGGCTTGACGTCTTATACCATCGGTCAAAAAAATTTACCGATGGTATAAGTGTTTCGACTTGCGCGCGGCCGCCCCACCAACCCCGCGCGCGGATACAGCGGTCAAAAAATATGACCGCTGGTATCTTAGGCCCTATGGTGGCTGAACGCAGCACTGGGGAACAGCATCATGGCAGCACGCAAAACGATTACCATCGAAGCCAAAAAACTGGAGAGCCTTGTAGCCGATATTTTTTCGGCCGCCGGATGCTCCAAAGCTGAGGCTGGCCGCATCGGCAAGTATCTGACCATAGCCAACCTCACCGGCCATGACAGCCACGGCGTCCAGCGCGTGCCGCGCTATGTCGAAAATATCGCAGATAAATCCGTGCTCATCGATCAGGTGGTCAAGATCATCAGCGAAACACCGGTGCTCGCCGTGGTCGATGGTTTGTATGGTTTTGGCCAAACCGTCGCTCCCCAGGCGGTGCAGATCGGCATCGACAAATGCAAGGCTATGGGGCTTTCGGCCGTCGCTTTGCGCAATGCCGGACATATCGGTCGCGTTGGTGATTGGGCCGAGATGGCGGCCGCCGAAGGGCTTGTGTCGGTACACTTTGTCAACGCCTACGGGTCGGTGCTCGTCGCCCCATTCGGCGGCGTTGAACGGCGGTTCTCGACGGCACCCTATTGCGTCGGCGTACCCATGAAAAAAGGCCCGCCACTCGTGTTGGATTTCGCGACTTCCATTGTCGCCGAAGGCAAGGTGCTGAACGCGAGTTTCGGAGGCAAAGCCATACCTGAGGACGCGCTGATCGAGCCGAATGGCAAGATTGGCAACGACCCGCACACGCTCTACGGCGAATACTCGCAGACGGGACCGCGCAACTATCGCCAAGGCCGCGGCGCCATCCGCGCGTTTGGTGACCACAAGGGATCGGGCCTCGCATTCATGTGCGAGGTGCTCGGCGGTTCACTTACGGGCACAGGTGCAACGGAAGAGGCCCGTCCATTCGCCAACGGCATGATGTCGTTTTACATCGATCCCGATAAGCTCGATCCAACCGGCTTTTTCCCAAAGGACGTCGCAAAGTACGTCAAGCACGTCAAAAGTGCCAAGCCCGTCAAGCGGGGCGGCGAAGTCCTGGTCCCGGGCGAGCAAGAGACACGCACGCGCGCCGAACGGGGCAAAACCGGTGTGCCGCTGCCGGCCGATACCTGGGGCGCAATTATTGAAGCTGCCCGCAAGGTCGGCGTGACCGAGGCCCGCATCAAAAAGGCAATGTGAACCGTGGTTTGCGGCGTGGTCGAACCTTTCAGGCCGCCTACCCCGGTGTTGGCAACACACAACGCTTGTGCACGGCGCCGTCCTTTGCCACAGGTCACGATCAGTCGAGGAGACCCGCATGCGTTATCTGCACACCATGGTCCGCGTGGCCAATCTACAGCAATCGCTGGATTTTTATTGCACCAAGTTCGGCATGGAGGAGGTGCGCCGCATCGACAATCCCGCGGGCAAGTTCACGCTTGTGTTTCTGGCGGCCCCTGTCGACACGGCCAATGGGGTCGCACACCGCGCGCCGCTCCTTGAGTTGACCTACAATTACGATCCCGAAGTCTATACCGGTGGACGCAACTTCGGTCATCTCGCCTATGAGGTCGATGACATCTATGCCACCTGCGACCGGCTCATGAAGGCCGGCGTCGTGATCAATCGCCCGCCGCGCGATGGCCGCATGGCGTTTGTCCGCTCGCCCGACAATATTTCGATCGAGTTGTTGCAAAAGGGTGAGGCGAAAGCCAAGGCCGAGCCGTGGGCATCGATGGCGAACACAGGTGAATGGTGAGGGTTGCGCGGTAACAGTCTGTCGCGGCGCAGGTTACGGCGCGCGTCGCGATAGACCTCTGTGCTGGCATTTCAAGAACCGGGTGATTTTGATCAGTTCTCCAGGCAGGTTTTCCGATGGCACTGGATAAAACGAGGCTGGATAAAACGAGGCTGGCCAATTCGAGCCAAGGGTACGGCTCTCTCACCAAGTTTTTTCATTGGGTGATTTTGGTCCTGTTTGCCGGTCAATACGCCTCGGCTGCCATCATGTTGCGAACGCCAGCCGATGGGGCCGTCCTCGGCCTTGGCCAGGACACATGGTTTAATTGGCATAAGACGCTTGGTTTGGTTGCCTTGGCTTTTGCGTTCGCGCGCCTTGCGAACCGGCGGTTCGGTGAACTTCCCCCCTGGGCGCCGACAATCAGCGCGGGCGAAAAGGTCATCATTCACTGGGCTGAGCAATTGCTTTACGCGACGATGTTGATCATGCCACTCAGCGGTCTCGTCTACGTTTTCGCCGGTGGCTACGGTCTTCGGATGTTTGGGGCATTCGATTTGCCCAATCCGATTGGCTCGTTTCCGACACTTGCAGTCCTTGCACGGTGGACACATGTCACGAGTGCGATCTTGCTTTTGCTGCCGCTCGGTGCGCACGTGTTGCTGGTGCTTGCTCACCACTTCGGCCTGAAGGACGAATTGATCAAACGGATGTTGCCCCGACGGACACCGCCGCAGTTGTGATGTGATCCATGCGTCGCCGCAGCGTCCGATATGCGCCAAGTTTACTTGGCCGGTCGCACTTATGCAGTCAAACTGTGCCGCACTTGCCGCCACGTGGCATCTGGTCAACTCTCACAAATCAAATCTTCGCCAACACGCCTCTTCTTCGAAAGCCCCTCATGTCAAAGCTCCATCCGCTTGTCTCTGCCATCGGTGCTGATGTGCCTGAACTAACCGCCATTCGCCGCGATATTCACGCGCATCCGGAACTCGGACTTGAGGAACATCGTACGGCTGGGCTGGTGGCTGACAAGCTGAAAGCCTGGGGCGTCGAGCATGTCACGGGTATTGGCAAGACCGGCATTGTTGCGACCATCAAGGGCACACGGCCGGGCAACCGATCCATCGGGTTGCGGTGTGACATGGACGCGCTGCCAATCGTCGAGGCGACGGGGCTTCCTTATGCCTCCAAGAACGCGGGCCGTATGCACGCGTGCGGGCACGACGGGCACACGACCATGCTGCTTGGCGCGGCCAAACACCTGATCGCGAACCGCGATTTTGCCGGCACGGTGCAGCTGATTTTTCAGCCCGCCGAGGAGGGCCGCGGCGGTGCCATGGCGATGCTGGACGACAACCTGTTTGAGCGTTTCCCCTGTGATGCCGTCTATGGCATGCACAACCGCCCCGGCCTGGAAGTTGGCAAGTTCTCGATCAAAAAGGGCGCGTTGCTGGCCGGCGGCTGCATGTGGACGGTGACGTTTCGCGGCAATGGCGGCCACGGCGGTAGCACGCCGCATTTGACGCAGGATCTCACCGTCGTGCTCGCGCACTTTATTCTGGGCTTGCAGACGATCGTTGGCCGGAACATCTCGCCGCTGGAGCCGGCGGTGATCAGCGTTGGCGCCATCCAGGGTGGTGATTTGGCAGCGGGTAACGTGATCGCGTCGGAAATCAAAGTCACGGGCACGGCGCGCTACTTTGCCCGCGAGGTGAAAGGCATTCTCGACACCCGGTTGCGGGCGCTGGCGACGCAATTTGCGAGCCTGCACGGGGCAACGGCCGAGGTCTCCATGGATTGGGTGGCAACACCGACGATCAACCACGACGACCAGACGGATGTGTGCGTGTCAGCCGCCACATCCATTGTCTCGG
>JANNXS010000298.1:0-4858 GCA_031409695.1 Hyphomicrobiaceae bacterium | reverse complement strand
CGTCAGCACGTAGAGCACGGCGTCCAGGATCGGACGCAGCGGCACCTTCTTCTGCGGCGGGAGGTGTGGTTCGACCAGCGCCCATTCTTCATCGGTTACATCGCTCGGGTAGCGGCCTTTGCGCTCGTAGCGCGCCCGGTTGTCCTGCGTCCACATGCCCATTCTCGCGAATCACGCGCACGGACACCTTGAATCACAAGTGATTCCGATGATTCAAGAAAATTCCGGACAGGCTCTGAGCGAGGCAAATTCCTTTATGGCCTCAGCCGCTTGCTCATGACGCTTTTTCTTTGACCCCGTTCCCTCTTTGGGTTTTTCGGGCGTGCTAAACGCACTATTCGGCCAATCGCCTTGGGCTGCAACTGCATTTGGCATCAATACGGCAATTGCCGCTACAATCCCAAAAACTGATCCAATGTTTAACATTGGCTACTCCTCACGGGTGAAACAAAAATATGCGAAAATTATCAGATCTGTGCAGGCTACCTATATCTGTGATATCCATTCGTTTTACAGAAGGCGGTGCTCAATTGCATATCTACTGCCAGTAATTCATCTCCTTAATGGCTTATGTCTGCATTTATAGTGGTTCACGGATACATATAGAAATTTCGTGCCGACACACTTCCGACTGCATCGGTGCACGGTCAATTTCGCCCTTCGCAGCCTGTGACCAACATACCCGACTTCAGCCGAACTGCAAGTTCCGGTCGGCTTGAATAATGACAGTAAGGATTGGCCCGCGGCTGGCGAGCCCGCGACGACGCTTGCCTGGGCGGTTTGCTGGGCGTCATTGCTGCGTGTAAACACGGTTTGTGCCCCACGCGCTCGGTCTTAATGGTTTAACGGGTCACGACGCGGCCGCTGGAAGAGACTCGAGCCCCCCATCACACCACCACGTCATCCTCGCTGACGGCTTCGGACCAGGGCTGTTCGGGCTCGGTCGCGCCCTCGTTCATGCCTTTTGAGCGGCGGACGGCTGAGGCGATCGTGAAGGGAAATGGGAACGGCACCGGCTCGCACAACACGGTATCAAATTCAGCTGAGATGGCTTGGATGGCCTTCTCGCCGAGCCGCCGATCGACGCCAACCGGGCCCATGCCCGAGACGTCGACACGCGGCTGGTGGAAGGCTTGCTCGAGGTCGAAGCCAAAGTCGGCCTGCAGGGCCAGAAGCTGGAACACGGCCGGGATAATCTTGCGCCCGCCGCAACCACCAATGGCGACAACCTCGTCGGGGCCGACCATGATGGCTGGTGCGTAGTTGGCCAAAGCCCGGCGGCCCGGCGCGATGCCATTTGGTCCACCGGTTGGGTCAAACCAGTTGATGCCGTTGTTCATCAGCAGACCCGTTTTCGGCAGCACGATACGCGCGCCGAACAGCGACAGTAGGGTTTGCGTCAGGGTCACCATGTTGCCGTCCCGGTCGACGACCGAGAGGTGCGTGGTCGAGGTCGGCGTGGTCTTTTCGCCAGCGTCGCCCATCTTGCGCATACGGTACGACCAACCATGACGGAGCGCGCTCGCGTACGCGTGAAAGGTTTTGCCGGTCGGCTTGGCCTCGGGGCGCTTGCGAATGCGCTTCAGTTCATCAAAGGCCATGGCGACGGTCGGACCACCGTTAAGTTCGGGCAGGACAAACACGGTGCGGCCGGCATAGTTGACCTCACGCGGCTCCTCGACCACGCGCACGTGGTAGCTCGCCAGATCCTCCTCGGTGAGGAAGCCGCCCATGGCCTTGACGTCGGCGGCGATGGCGCGCGCCATGGGTCCTTTGTACATGACCTCGGCGCCGTTTTCGGCGATCGCGGCGAGCGTTTTGGCCAAGTCTGGCATGGGCAGACGCACACTGCTGCCGGCCACGGTCGCAACCGGTGGCTGGGGCGGGAGGCCGTCGCGCAGGAATCGTTTAGCGGCGCCCGGGTCCTTGGCCAGATCGGCCATGGCGGAGGCGATGGTGATCATCGTGTACCAGTCGACCATCACGCCCTTTTCGGCATGCTCGACGGCGGGCCGGACGAGATCCGCCCAGGCCTTCTTGCCCCAGCGCTTGTGAGCGGCCGCGAGGCCCAGCGGCTGTGAGGGCGTACACACGGCGGTCGCGCCGATCGTGTTTCGATTTTCTTTCACCTGCGCCCAGCCAAACGCATTGCCGTCCGCGCCGCCCATGACCGGATAGTGTTTAGGATCCAGCGATTTCGGCGACACCGCGCCAAAGTCGAGGCCGGTGATTTTTCCGGTCTTGGCTTCGCGCACCATCATGACGCCGACGCCACCGGCACCACTCATCCACGGCTCGACAACGCCGAGTGTGAAGGCCGTCGCGATTGCCGCATCAACCGCATGACCGCCGGCCGCCAGCACGCGCGCGCCCACTTCCGACGCGATGCGGTTTTGTGAAACGACGATGCCCTTTTTCGAGCGTGCCGACGGCTTCGTCACCACGCGCCGCTGTGATTGGGAGGGTGACAAGATGGAGGTAATTTTAGGCATGACGTCGGGCCCCTGCGCGGCGATTCTCTCCCGAACTTACGGCAACGCGCCCTGATTTGCGAATCACGGATGGCCGCAGGCGCAGGGCAGAGCCGGGCGTCCCGGCGGTTTAACGCCCGGTTTGAAGCACGACATCACGCCAGCTCTGGCTTTGATCTGATGCACGAACAGCGATGATTGGCGCCGCTGAGCCACCGTTCCGAGCGAAACGCGCGTCCAAGCGGGCCACAGGCTCGGTGCCGCAACTTGAAGCGATCCGGTGGGCAAGGTCGGGCGATGACGCCATGGGCGCGTGCCGTTGGCGACACATCGCCCCAATAGCACCCGCGTCGTTTTCGGCGCCCGGGGCACACCACAGGCCGGTGCCGTCTTCGCGTGGGGTAAACCGAACGCCGATCGCCTCGCCAGGCCCCTCTGAAGCAGGCCCCTCTGAAGCAGGCCCCTCTGAAGCAGGCCGCTCTGAAGCAGGCCGGTCCAAACCTGCCGCCAGATGGTTCAAGACGGCAATGCGGGTGCGGCCATCCTCGCCGCTCCGCGCGCGCGCTGCGGAATGCATGTCAGCGAGGGTTACGACTTCGATCGCCCGCACTTCGAAACGCCCCGGTTCAGGGCGTGCCGCTTCTGACAGATACGCTTGCGAAAGTGCTGGCTGGGAAACTACCACCTCAGAAGGTTTAAGCTGGCGGTTGAGATGCACGCGGGCGAGCAGGCCGTAGTCTCGGCAAACCCCATATCGCCCCATGTCCTGCATGCCGGGGTGAAGCAGGTTTCCCAGCCCGTAAAACAGAAACCGACCATCGACCCGCTGCACGCCGGCCGCCACGTGGGCATGATGGCCAGCAACGATGTGGGCATCGGCGGCGATGGCAGCCGCGCGCAAGCGCTGCTCGTCGGTCGAAGACGGGCGCACTTGCATTTCGATGCCGTAATGAACAGATAGGAGGCGCACATCGCCCCCAGCCGCTGCGAGAGCTGCCGTCGCCTCAGTCAGATCGGTTGGCGCGCCATAGGACGCCATGGCTGGGCGCGTGTTGCCCTCGCGCTGTCCCATGCTCCCGGCACCGATGCCGATGGCCGCAATGTTCACGCTCAAACCGTTTGTGCGCACGGCATGTGGGGCAAGCGCCGCCCGCCGTCCGAGGCCGATGCCCGGGAAGGCCTGCAATCCGCCCTCCCCGCGTAACGTTTGCAAATGAAGCAGCGTTTCGTTCAGGCCCGCGTCCCCATAGTCGACCGCATGGTTGTTGGCGGTCGAGACAGCGTTGAGGCCAAGGGCAACGAGATGGCGCAAGGCGGACGGATGGCTGCGGAACGTGAAGGTCTTGTCCATGGCAGTCAGGTTGGGCCGGTCGCTCACCACCGTCTCAAGGTTAGCAAAAACAACATCTCCGTCGAGCAGTGGTTTAAGTCCAGCCGTCAGCGCGTCGAAGGGGATGTGAATGCCGTGGCGTGGGGCGCCGGCCGCACTAGGGGGCTGTCCGCTGCCGCCAAAACCGAGATCGCCACCAATCACAATCGAGAGGCGATTGGCCAATGGCGCGATGTCGCCGGTCAACGCTTGCGGTGAGGTGGCGGCAACAGGGATGAGCGCCGCATCCGCACCAACCGTCTGAGCACTCGCAGGCAGGGAAAAAAACGCGACCGACAATAGGGCCGACACGCCAAGAATTCCAGCCAAACGCGCACAAGACCAACGCATGACAAACCTCAAGCCGTTCGGCAGAGTTTAATCCACCAGCCTGCTGACTTGTCACCCTACTTTGCGGAAGATCGAGGATTTCATCGATCACGTGTGGTGGTTAGGTTACGCAGCCAAGTCGCGGTTACTCCACGGATTCCAAGCAACGGCGCGCTCAGCGATGGCGGGCCAATACATGGCAAGGCTGGCGCTCCAGAGCGATGCCGCAAGGGCGACGAGCACGTACGGCTGTACAAAGGTCATGATGCCAACCTGGTTCAGGTGCCCAATGACGAAGCACACGGCGAGCGCGACTCCGTAAAGACCGCACACCACAGCCAGCGTTGACGATTGGCGCCGATGGAGCCACGCAGACGCATAGCCAATTGCGCCGCCAGCGACGAAAAACGATACAATTTCAATCATCTTTTTGCCTCGGTTCGTGCATTTTTCACCAAAGTGGAAAGCGGTTTGGTGCGAATAATGCGACAGATAAGGATGCTGGAGCGATTCACCTGACCCCGTACCTGCTCCTAGTGTAGCGCATCTGACGTTTGGTACCCGTTCGCGGCTGGCCTCTCAGCCAAACGTCAGATGCAAAAGCTGCACTAGAATCATACTGTTGCTAGTGTTCCAAATGGTTCCGACATTTGCTCGGAACCTCACTGGAACGGGAAGCAAATGTCGG
>JANNXS010000297.1:0-19101 GCA_031409695.1 Hyphomicrobiaceae bacterium | reverse complement strand
ACCCTGGAGCGACGAACTCTCGATCGCCGGGCATCGCACCGAAACTTTCAGCCGGTCCGCTAACGATAATGATAGACGCGTCGCCCGCTTCTCCGGCCTCTGCAATCGTCTGTCCCTCACGGAACATCATGCGCTCGGCCGCACGCGCAAGCGTCACCAATTGTTCGGACGCGAGTCCCTGGAACAAGCGCACCCGCAAAAGCGGTGCGACGAGCGCATCTATGGACATACGACAATGACCCTGACTGGCTCTGGCCAGCAGGGCTGGGCCACGAGCAAAACTTCCGGACGCGACACTTGTGAAACGCGACTCGGACGGGCCAACTGAAACTATGGGCCAACTGAAACTACGAACCAATCAAACACGTACTGACTGGGCGCCGCCTGACTGCCGCATGTACGGCTGAAATCGGGCGACGGTCCAGGGGGCTGTGGACAATCTGGGGACGGGATGTGGCCGGTTCGGCGCGGGTCGTTCCGGAAGACGGCGGAAAATGCAGATACATTTGGGTTGCGGACGCTTGCGGCTGGTTGGCTGCTGTTGGCCTGACGTTTCCAGTCTGATCGTGGGACCTTCTGGTCATCAAACACGGCGCGCGCCGCGTCCCACGTGGAGGCTTCTATGACCCGCATTACACTCGCAGCGTTCGCTCTCGCGGTCTTGATCGCGGCCCCTGCGACGGCGACCGGCATTCAGACGATCGATTGCCATGTTGATCTCGGGACGGCCGCCGAGCGCACCATATGCAAGAGCCAACGCCTGCAAATCCTCGATGCCCAGATCACCGAAGTTTATGCCGACCTGATGACCAGCGGACGGGTGTCGTTCGACGCTAAGGCTCGCGTGCGTGAAAGCCAATACCGGTTTCTGGAACGACGCAACGCGTGCGGCGCGGACCGCGATTGCCTGGCTGATGTCATGGAACGGCATCTGTCGCGCATTCCAAACCCGTTCTGACGCTTCACATTTTACTGAAGCTGTTTGCGCTCTATGTCTTTGATTGGTTGCATTTTCTACGACGAACCGGGAAACCACTTCATCGGAAAATGCCCCAGATGCAATTTTCAATGATCAAGCTTCGAAGGCTGCGGGGTACCCCGCCGTGCGGCTTTCGAGGCTCTCTTATGACTACTCCAGATCGCTGTCGCCAGCTTTTAACCAATTAAAATGAATTGGAAATCCTTCACCAAGCAGCATGCTCACCACTTCTGAGAGAGGCAGGCCAACGACATTGGTGTAGCTGCCGGCGATTTTCTGCACGAAGCACCCGGCAAGCCCCTGGATCGCGTAGCCACCGGCTTTGCCGCGCCATTCGCGCGAGGCGACGTAGCTTTCAATGTCCTCTTTCGAGAGTCGCTTAAAGCGGACGCGTGTGTCGACGACCTTGAGCCGAACGCGGTCTTCGGGCGTAATGATGCAGGCGCAGGTGAGCACGCGATGGTTCCGGCCCGACAGCAGCTGAAGGCAGGCGACTGCTTCTTCAACGAACACCGGTTTGCCAAGGATGCGCCGGCCGACGGCCACGACTGTATCGGCCGCCAAAATATAACTGTCAGCAATGTCGACATCGTTGGCGATCAGGTCGCGTGTTTCTTCGGCTTTCGCGCGCGCCAGACGCATGACGAGGCTCCGCGGCATCTCGCCTTTCTTAGGCGTCTCGTCGATCGAGGATGGTCGCACGGAGTCAGGCTCAATCCCAGCTTGGGCAAGCAATGTCATCCGCCGCGGTGATGCGCTGGCGAGCACGAGTTTCGGTTTGAGTTCGGCCCTGCGGCCCTGAGGCCTGGTCCGCGCCAGTTCTTTGCGTAGGGTTTCGCGCCGTGGCGCGTCCGTCCTACTTGAACCGGTAAGTAATGCGGCCTTTGGTGAGGTCATAGGGAGTCATCTCGACGAGGCATTTATCACCAGCCAACACGCGAATACGGTTTTTACGCATCTTGCCTGCGGTGTGTGCGATGATCTCGTGGCCGTTGTCGAGTTTCACCCTGAACGTCGCGTTCGGCAGAAGTTCCTGTACTATTCCGGGAAACTCTAGAAGTTCTTCTTTCGCCATGTTTGCTCCTGGCTGCTCCTTGTTTGGCTCCTGATCAGATTTCAGGCGCGTGGACCATGCGCAGGATTTATGCCCCTTTGCAAGGTATTGCACCGCAGCGCACACGTGGCAAAAGCTAGGGCCAAAAGCTGGGGCCAAAAGCTGGGGACGAAGGCTGTTGACGCGTTGGCACGGGCGACAATTTTTCTGCGCTGTTTGGCGTCACCAACATCTTCTTTACCGTCTCGTGGTGTCAGTTTCGGACCCTTGTGGTAGCAGCACCTCAGACCTTCGAACTGGACCGAGCGAGACCCGCCGATGACCCCGATCAAGCCCCACGCCGACCTGGTTGCCAACACGGCCGACTATGAGCGGCTGCCACTTGTGAAGCCGACCGGCTTTCGTGAGTACGACGCGCGTTGGTTGTTTGGCACCGAGATCAACTTGATGGGGCTGAACGCCATTGGCCTTGGCCTCGCGGTCCTGTTCGATAACCGCGGCGTGAAAAAGCGCATCATCACTGGCCATGATTTTCGCGGCTACTCAGCGGGCGTGAAACAGGCGCTCATGACGGGAATGCTTGCCGGTGGTTTTGAAGTGCACGATATCGGCCTCGCGCTTTCGCCCATGGCTTACTTTGCGCAATTCGAGCTCGATGTTGAAGGCGTGGCCATGGTCACGGCCAGCCATAATGATAACGGTTGGACCGGTATCAAGATGGGCCTTGCTCGCCCCATGACATTTGGCCCCGACGAAATGACAGAGCTCAAAGAGATCGTTCTGTCCGGTGGCTATTGGAAGGCGACCAAGAATGCTCAGGGACGCTACATCTTCGTGCCAAACCTTTACGAGCGCTATGCGGCAGCGCTGACGAAGCGCCCGAAATACACGCGCAAGATGAAAGTCATCGCTGCCTGCGGCAACGGCACAGCCGGGGCTTTCGCGCCAAAGGTTCTGGAAGCGCTTGGCCTCGAAGTTGTACCGATGGACTGCGAGCTGGACCACTCGTTCCCGCGCTACAATCCGAACCCGGAAGACATGAAGATGCTGCACGCCATGGCCGATGCCGTGGTGGCCAATAAAGCCGACGTCGCGCTAGGTTTTGATGGTGACGGCGACCGCTGCGGTGTGGTCGACAACGAGGGGCACGAAATCTTCGCCGATACCGTCGGCGTCATGCTCGCCCGCGATCTTGCAGCAGTGCACAAGAATCCGACGTTCGTTGTCGATGTGAAGTCGACCGGTCTGTTCACAACCGACCCGGAACTTCAGCGCCTCGGCGCCAAGACGCTGTATTGGAAGACCGGCCATAGCTATATGAAGCGTTACACGCACGAACAGAAAGCGTTGGTCGGCTTTGAGAAGTCCGGCCACTATTTCTTCCAGCCGCCGCTTGGCATGGGGTATGACGACGGTCTTGTCGCTGCCATCGCCATCTGTGACATGCTCGAACGCGCACCGGGCAAGACCATGGCAGACCTGCGACGTGCGCTGCCGAAAACCTGGCAGTCGCCGACCATGGCCGCCAAGTGCGGCGACACGGTCAAATACGGCATCGTCGATCAAATCGTCGCGCAATATGAGGCGGCCCACAAAGCCGACGCAACTATCGCCGGTCAGAAATTACGCGACCTCGTCACCGTGAACGGCGTGCGCTTCACTCTGGCTGATGGCAGCTGGGGCTTGGTGCGCGCGTCGTCGAACAAGCCGGAATTGGTGGTGGTCGTCGAAAGCCCCGTCTCTGAGGCCAACCGGAACGCCATCTTCGCCGACATCAAAGCGCGGTTCGCCAAGTTTCCGGAGATCGGCAAGTTTAACCAGGAGCTGTGAGGTCGCAAGAAAACCGTGCGTTGGTGTGTGGGCACGGCGGAAACACGTCGCCGTTGACACTTCCCGGTCTGGCGCTGGGAGCCGCCTCGGTGGGCTTTGGGGGCTGGGGGCCGAAGCCACTTCCGCGCCAGACCAGGAAGTATTGTTCCAGAGTGCAATGCCATTGCGGCTGGGCTTCGACGCCATTGCGGCGAAAATTTGAAATCGCTAGGTGTCTCCGGGCGGTGCTTCAGAGATGCTTCGCTGTTCTGAGATACTCCGTTGTCGGTGTTTCGGAGACGTTTGATTGAGTTGGCCAACACTCTGTTTAAGGACGGGCGTTTACCTTTTGCCAACCAAACCACGCCTAGGGTCCATCAGGGGTTGACCCGTTTATCGATGGGTGCTGGTTGCGTCGGGGTGAGGCGTGAGACATTTATTGCGTGGAATGGTGGCTGCCTGTGCCGCAGTGTTTTTGGCGCCTTTCGCGACCATTGCCGCTGAAGTACAATCGATTGCATATCGGGCTTCGTTAAATGTTGCCGGGCAGACACCGGTGCGCCTGCATGTCGAGGAACACGGCCGCGGACGTCCTTTGATCTTGCTGCACGGGATGGGTGGTTCTGGCTATTCGTTCCGGCGGCTGGTCGGCCCGTTGGCGCGTTACCACCGCGTCATCACGATTGACCTTAAAGGCTTTGGCGCGTCCGAAAAGCCTTTTGATCTGGCTTATGCCCCTTCCGATCAGGCGGCCTTGATAGAAGCGTTCCTGCGCCAGCGCCGGCTCACCCATGTCACGCTCGCTGGTCATTCGTACGGCGGGGCCGTTGCGCTCATGACTGCTTTGCGGCTGCAGCGGTCGGAGCCTGGGCGGATCCGGCGCTTGGTGCTCATGAACGCACCTGCCTACCCCCAGGCGCTGCCGCGGTCGCAGCAGTTGCTGTCTCTGCCGGTGCTGCCGCATTTCGGCCTGGCGATTGTGCCGCCGATCTTAAACGCGCGCGCTGCTCTGCAATCGACACGCAAAGGTGCGCCACCGGTCGACGATCGCGACGCTATTGCCTACGCTGAACCGTTGTATGAACCGGGCGGGCGACATGCGCTCATCGTGACGGCGCGGATCATGTCCTCCTATGACGGCCGGGATGCAATTCCCTTCTATCGCGGACTACATGTGCCAACCTTGCTGGTCTGGTGCCGTAACGATCCAACGGTGCCGCTTTCGACGGGAGAGCGGCTTGCCAAGGCGCTGCCACACGCGCGGTTGTCCGTATTAGAGACATGTGAACATTCACCAGCCGAGGAACAGCCCGCAGATACGGCGGTGTTGCTGCAACGTTTTATTGGGCAGCCCTGACCGACTTGCTTCTGGCGCCCCTTCGCCGCTACACGCAAGGTGCACAGCCGAAACTCGTTGGTTGCCCAAGGCATGTCGGCTCAGCGTCCTTTGCCGCGAGAGCACGTTTCCGAAACTCTGCCGAGGAGCAAACGCCATGACAGCACTCGCGGGACGCATCGCACTTGTGACAGGTGCTGGCGGTGGGCTTGGAAAAGCGACGGCTGAGATTTTGGCGCGGGACGGGGCGCATGTTTATGTGACGGACCGGGACGGCGAGCAGGCTTCGGCGGTTGCCAAGGCAATCGCCACCGATGGCTTTGCCGCGACCGCCGTGACTTGCGATGTGACCCGGGGGCAAGACGTACTTGCCATGTTTCGCGCGGTCGAAACGGCGCATGGCAAGCTCGATGTTCTCGTCAACAACGC
This sequence comes from Hyphomicrobiaceae bacterium, assembly GCA_031409695.1. GTDB lineage: Bacteria > Pseudomonadota > Alphaproteobacteria > Rhizobiales > Hyphomicrobiaceae > JABFRJ01. The sequence goes on along the minus strand of JANNXS010000297.1, from coordinate 13,494 downwards.
GGGCCTGAGTGTGCGTGCTGATTTCCGCCACTTGACGGACGCAGAGTGGGTGACGATCCGAGAGGTTAACCTCGATGGTGTCGTGCGGATCGCCCGCGATGGGTTCAAGCTGCTGGCTGCCTCGAAACGCGGCTCTCTGATTAACATCGCGTCGATTTTGGGCCTCGTTGGGACGCGGCCAGCGGTTGCCTATTCAGCGACTAAGGGGGCGGTGGCGGCCTTAACGCGCGGGCTTGCCGTCGAGTACGCGTCTTTCGGTATCCGCGTGAACACCGTCTCACCGGGATATGTGAAAACCGCACTCACGGCGCGGGCGCTGAAGAACCCGATGTTTGAAAAAGCGCTGGTGGACCGCACCTGTTTGAAGCGGCTCGGTGAACCCTACGAGATCGCACGGGCCGTCCGCTTCTTTGCCTTAGATGACAGCTCCTATTGTACGGGTTCGGAATTGGTTGTCGATGGTGGTATGACGGCCAGTCTGTTTTAGAACGGTTGGTAGTGCTGCGCTGAGCCGGCGGTCATCCGCGTGGCGGCATCACCAGATTGGCGTCGAACTTGCTGCAGAGCGGGCATGAAGCCCAATCTGGAACAATTGCATATGACCGCCTGCTGGCATCCCGAAGAAGATGTGACCCCGACACCTGCCGATGTGCAGGCCATGGTGGAGACACTTGAGGGCCGACACGGGCTGCTGGCTGCCGAGATCGCGGATTTCTTCTCGACTTTGCATGCCTTGAAAGGAGACGCTGGGCGGTCTTGGGCCTGGGCCGGCGTGGCTGAGACCGTCCGGCGGCGGTCCAAGATCCGTGAGCGCGTCCATTGACCGCTGAGTGCCTCGTTTAAGCTGCTCTTTGCCCTTGGCGGCAGATTTGCATGTGAACTGATCAAACCTGCCTGCATGCCTGCCTAGGCGAGCCCCACCACTGCCTCAACCGAAAGCTCAAATGCCGTCTCGCATACCGTTTCACACTGTTGCGGCTCGTTCTGCCGACGGTGAGACTGCGACCGTCGCGCGCTCTCGGATGGCCAGTTTATTGATGTCGGCGCAGGGGCTATTTGCTGGGGCAACCGAGCGAGCGCTGGTACAACGCAATGCTCTGCTTGCGTTTTCTGTCCGAGTTGCCAGTGCAGCGCTGCTTTACCTGTCGCAGATGGTGCTTGCGCGATGGATGGGTGCCTCGGAATTCGGTGCCTATGTGCTGGCCTGGACTTTAGTGTTGGTGCTCGGTGGGCTGTCACATCTTGGTCTGTCCATGGCCAACATTCGGCTCCTGCCAGAATACGCCGAAACCGGACAATGGAGCCTTCTCCGCGGCTTGATTCGTGGCGGTCGGTTGGTGGCTCTCGGCGTCGGTGGTGTGGTCGCTATTGTTGGTATTGCGACGGTGCAGCAACTTGGGGGCCGGATCAGCCCGCAGACTGCGCACGCGGTCATGCTGGCGATGGCGTGTGTGCCGCTATATGCCCTGACCGATCTGCAGGACGGCATTGGCCGCGGTCGAGGCTGGATGGGCGTGGCGTTGGTACCGCCCTATATCGTCCGGCCGACCCTGCTGCTCGTCGGTATGATCGTTGCGCACGAGTTTGGGGCAACCATGTGTGCGGTAACGGCCGCTGGGGTCGCAATCGCTGCAACGGCGGGGGCTGCCCTGATGCAGACTCGGCTCGTCGAGCGCCGCTTTGCGGCGGAGGTGCCGAAAGGCCCGCGGGCTTATGCGTTCAAGACCTGGTTTGCAATTTCGACGCCGCTGCTCGTGATTTATGGCGCCGAACTGGTGATGCAGAATGCTGACGTGCTGCTGCTCGCATTGTATCGGCCGCCAGCTGAGGTTGGTATGTATTTCGCGGCGGCGAAAACCATGGCACTCGTCATGTTCGTGCATTACGCCGTTGGCAGCGCGGCAGCGCATCAGTTCTCTGCCTTAAATGCGCGCGGGGATCATGAGGGTCTAGCCCGGGCCGTCCGGGATGGCGTCCGGTGGACGTTCATACCGTCGCTCGCTGCGGCCATCGTGTTGCTCATACTCGGCAAACCCCTCCTGTGGCTGTTTTCGCCAGAGTTCACTCAGGCCTACCCTGTGATGGCCATTCTCGTTGTTGGTTTCCTGGCGCGGGCGTCGGTCGGGCCAGCAGAATTCCTCCTGAACATGCTCGGGCAACAAAGGGCCGTCGCGACCGTGGCTGTGTCTGCCGCGCTGTTTGATATTGCTTTGTGTACGTTACTTATTCCGCCATTTGGCATGCTCGGTGCTGCCGTTAGCAATGCGGCCACCCTTGTGTTTGCTGCCTTGGCGTATGCGGCCGTGGCGCGTCGGCGGCTCGGGATGAACATTTTTGTTCTGGCACATCTTCGTCGGGCGTGATGGCCGATCGGCCGACGCGCGGCCCCGTTCCGAAAGACCACAATTTAGGCTGAGTTGTTGGCCTGGGCACAATCCTCCGCATTGCGATTTTTGTGCAGTGCAAGATAAATCTTGACAGTATGGTGCAGTGCATATAATTAGGTCGTGCCTGAGCTGAGACGCCTAGTGCGCCGCCCAGGGTTGAGACACGCCGTATCGTTAAGTGCCTGCCGCATCACCCAGCAAACCAAGGGAGCCTCCCATGCTCAAGCCATTCGAAGACATGCAGAAAATGAACCCTGGCATGGACAGTGCCATGAAGATGTGGGGCGACTGGGCCAAGGGCTGGCAGACGATCGCAACTGAAATGACCGACTACTCGAAGCGCTCATTCGAGGACGGCCAGAAGACGCTTGAAAGTCTTCTGTCAGTTAAGTCACCTGAGCAGGCGATGGAAATCCAGTCTGGCTACGCCAAGCGCGCCTATGAAGATTACATGCGCCAGATGACTAAAGTGAGCGGCATGTACACGGAAATGGCCAAGGAAACTGTGAAGCCGCTTGAGCAGGTCATGATGAAGGGCCGCTAAGCGGATCTCGTGGATCTGGTCTGTTGGTAAATTCGAACAGGGGCGCTCTCAGCGTCCCTGTTTGCGTTTGAAGCGAACCTGTCTTTGCTGTCTCCGTTACTTTTTGAGCTGGTCGGATTCGGCGATGGCCTTTTGGTTGGCCGCACTGTTACCTGCTCCGGCGGGTGGTGCCGTAACGTGAGACCCAGGCATGGGCTGAGACTTGTCTGCGATCGGCGGGTTGCCCGTCGAGTAACCCTTCGGCGGTTGTCCCGTTGAGTAGCCAACTGGCTTTTGCGTTGGCTGGCCGGTTTTGTAGCCCTGAGGACTGTTCGAGCCTTTGCCGTTGGAAAAGCCGATCGGAGCGGCGTTGGAGCCTTTGCCATTTTGGAAACTGGACGACGGCGCGCTTGAGCCTTTGCCTTTGCTGAAACCAGCCGGGGTTGGGTTCGATCCCTTAGCATTGCTGGCTGGAGCCTTTTTTGGCGGTTCGGCAAGCTTTACGGCACCGGCCGTGTTTGCGAAGGACGCAGTTGCGACTGCGGCTGCGATCACGAAAGCAAAGCTCTTCATTGGAGGTCTCCTGGGTGTTTATGCGGTTGCGATGACCAATCATCACTCCCTGATTGACACCTTAGATTGACCTCGCGTGCGGCGCTGTGCTCGCGAGCACAGTCAATGGCCGTGCCTGCGACGATCCCGCTGGGACGCCAAAGACCTGGCTCTCTGTCGCAGACTGAGCCTCTTGCAGGCCGCAATTTTATCGCCATCTTAGAGATCGAAACTCGATGTCCCGCCGACCTGGCGGCGACCTAAAAAAGTGGCGCCATTTGCCCTGGAAGGGGTTTCCACGTAGCTTCAAGACAATGCCTATGTGGGTTATGCTGAAGCTGCTGGGCGATACGTGTCGGACAAGACAGGCTTGACGATAAGACTTGGACCAAGCTGTCTGAGAGAGGGGCGTGAGACATGACGGGAGATCAGGCAACGATGCCGATCTTGGCAGATCGACCTGCGTCTGTAAGCCTAGATCAAAGGATCTCGGACAGCCAGCCTATGTTCGCGGCAAAGGGGCCCGGCCGGGGCAAGCCAGGCAATGATGATGAGAGCAAGACTGGGCTCGCCACGAAAACACGGCCTGTCACAAAAAAGCCGAGCCTGTATAAGGTCTTGCTGCTGAACGACGATTATACGCCCATGGAGTTTGTTATCCATGTGCTCGAGCGGTTCTTCAGTAAAGGCCGCGAAGACGCCACAAGAGTCATGCTCCATGTTCACCAGAAGGGTGTTGGGGTGTGCGGGGTCTATACCTACGAGGTCGCCGAAACGAAGGTGACGCAGGTTATGGATCTTGCAAAAGAGCACCAGCATCCGCTGCAATGCCGTATGGAGAAGGAGTGAAGTCGTGCCAGCATTCTCCCAAAGTCTGGAAGCGGCGCTACATCGCGCGCTCGAGTCGGCCAACGAACGTCGTCACGAATACGCTACGCTTGAACATCTGCTGTTTGCATTGATTGATGATCGCGACGCCAGTGCCGTCATGCGCGCCTGCAACGTGGATCTCAATGTCCTGCGCCAGCGCGTGCAGAAGTACCTCGACGAGGAACTTGAGAGCCTCGTGCGTAAGGGGGCGACCGACGCTCAGCCGACGACCGGGTTTCAGCGCGTGGTGCACCGCGCAGTGGTTCATGTGCAGTCGTCGGGTCGGGAAGAGGTAACGGGCGCGAACGTGCTGGTTGCTATCTTTGCCGAGCGCGAAAGCCACGCTGCTTTCTTCCTGCAGGAGCAGGAGATGAGCCGGTTTGATGCCGTTCAGTACATATCGCACGGGATCGCCAAGCGTCCCGGAATGAGTGAATCTCGCTCCGTTCGTGGATCAGAGGAAGAAGCCGGCGGCATGGGTAGCGATGACGAAAAGAAGGGCGCGAGCGCGCTTGCAACGTATTGCGTCGACCTGAACAAGAAGGCGCAGAACGGCAAGGTGGATCCTCTGATCGGGCGCCACGCCGAGGTGATGCGTACAGTGCAGGTGCTGTGTCGTCGCTCCAAGAACAACCCGCTGTTCGTTGGCGATCCAGGTGTCGGTAAGACGGCAATCGCTGAAGGACTCGCGCTCAAAATCGTGCGCGGCGAAGTGCCGGAAGTGCTTCAAGACGCGACGATTTTTTCTCTCGACATGGGCGCTCTTTTGGCCGGTACGCGCTATCGCGGCGATTTTGAGGAGCGCTTGAAGCAGGTGATGAAGGAGATCGAGCAGCACCCGAGTGCGATCCTGTTCATCGATGAGATCCACACGGTTATCGGTGCTGGTGCGACATCGGGAGGCGCTATGGACGCGTCAAACCTTCTGAAGCCAGCTCTGCAAGCTGGTGGTCTGCGTTGCATCGGTTCGACGACGTTCAAGGAATATCGGCAGCACTTCGAGAAGGACCGCGCCCTTGTGCGGCGGTTCCAGAAAATAGACGTCAAAGAGCCGACAATTGAGGACTCAATCGAGATCCTCAAGGGCTTGAAGCCTGTGTTTGAGAAGTACCATAAGCTTAAGTACACCAACGCGGCGATCAAGGCTGCGGTTGAGTTGTCGGCCAAGTATATCGGCGACCGTAAGCTACCGGACAAGGCGATCGATGTGATCGACGAAACCGGCGCGTCGCAGATGCTGGTGCCGGAGGCTAAGCGCAAGAAAAAGATCACCACCAAGGAGATCGAGGCGACCATCGCGACCATGGCGCGCATCCCTCCCAAGACCGTTACCAAGTCTGATGCTGAGGTGATGCAGAACCTGGAAAAGGATCTGAAACGTCTCGTGTTCGGCCAGGACAAAGCGATATCGTCGTTGACGGCTGCGATCAAACTTGCGCGCGCGGGTCTGCGCGAACCGGAGAAACCGATTGGCTGCTACGTGTTTTCGGGTCCGACGGGCGTCGGCAAGACGGAGGTTGCCAAGCAATTGGCGTCGCTGATGGGCATTGAGCTGTTGCGCTTCGATATGTCGGAATACATGGAGCGGCATACGGTTTCACGCCTAATTGGCGCGCCTCCCGGGTATGTCGGCTTCGATCAAGGTGGGCTGTTGACCGACGGCGTTGACCAGCATCCGCATTGCGTGCTGCTGCTGGATGAAATCGAGAAGGCACATCCGGATCTGTTCAACATCCTGCTGCAGGTGATGGACCACGGCAAGCTGACGGATCACAATGGCAAGGCGATCGATTTCCGCAATGTCATCTTGATCATGACAACGAATGCTGGCGCCTCAGACATGGCACGTGCGGCGCTGGGTTTCTCAAACGCCAAACGCGAGGGCGAGGACACTGAGGCACTGAATAAGTTGTTCACGCCGGAGTTCCGCAACCGCCTTGATGCAGTTGTTCAGTTCGCTAACCTGCCGGCAGACGTGATCAAGAAAGTGGTTGAAAAGTTCGTCTTGCAGTTGGAGGCTCAGCTTACCGATCGTGGCATCACGATTGAGCTGACGGAGCCGGCTGCGATGTGGATCGTCGAGACCGGGTACGACGAGAAGTTTGGCGCGCGGCCGTTGTCGCGCGTGATCCAGGAGCACATCAAGAAGCCGCTTGCTGATGAGGTTCTGTTCGGCCGCCTCAAGGATGGGGGTGCGGTTAAGATCCGGCTTGAGGGCGAAGGCTTGAAACGTCACCTCGCGTTCGACTATTTCCCTAGCGACCCTGCCACGCGGCCGAAGACGCAAGAGGAGTTGGAGGACGAGGAGATCCTTGATGGCGATAGCGAGGACGTCGCGGCACTGGTCGATGCGACACCGCCGAAGAAGGCTCTTGCGGCTCCCAAGGAACGCAAACCCCGCGGCGGCGGCAGCGTGCCGGGCATCCCGCGTAAGCGCGATGAGTGACCGAGCCTGACTGGGAAATGCTCAACCGGCGCCGCGTGGCGCCGGTTTTGTATTTGAGCCGCCTGCAAACATTTGTGGGTTGGTGGCCCGTCGGGCAATTCACCCCGCGGCAGGCTCAGACCACGTGACCAGCGCCGCCCTGCCCTGGTCTGTTAGCGCATAAACGCCGCGTTCGACCTTGGTGAACCAGCCGTAGACATTGCCTTGCAGAATTTTCGGTGCGTCAGGTATGGCGATCTTCAGGTCCCGGGGGCGGAGTGGTGTGGAGGCGAGTGCCGAGGCGCAGGCCAGCGCCTGTTGACGGTAGGCGGTCATGATGGGGCGCCGTGTGCTACCGCCAGCTGTCGGGTCGCCGCGACGGCGGCGGTGTTCGTCGACGATGCGCGAACGGCGCTTGGTGTTGGGGCGCGGTTTCCAGGCGACCGGCTCGACGATCAGTTCAACGCGGCCAGTCGTAAACACAACCAGCAATCCGAAGCCGAGGAATCGGCAGAGTTTTTTCACGCGCGCATCAGCTTCGCGACCTCGGCCCCGCTTTGAGGCTGCCACGGCGAGCCAGACTTCATCGCAAAGGGCGGTGCGTTCGACGGCCTGGAGGACGAGTTCAAGCGTGAAGGCGAGCTTCAACTCGGCGATGACCACGGCCGCGGGCTGACCATCTTTCAAGGCGACGATATCGCACCCGCAGACTTCACCCTTAGCTTCAAAGCCCAGGTCCTCGAGGAAGCGCTTCACGGGCAGATAGAGGCTGGTTTCCAAGTCGCGGCCCTCACGAAGCGTTTGTGTGCGCCTCAACCCGAAGCAATGAAACACGGATTGCTGCTGGTCAAACGGCGTCTCAGCGAGCGTTATCTGCGATTCGTTGATGGACGTCAGCGGGATTATGGTGCCTCAGGCGTGGGGCGGGAACAATCGGAGGCTGACGGCTGCTATGCCTTTTGACGCCGCCGGTTGCGCGGTCGGCAATGACATGTCACGTCGGCTGACCTTGAGGCCCTTGCGTTCGCCATCCCATGACCGACATCGCCACCCGCGTTTATAATCACACTTGGAAGATCGATCCGATCGTTCGCTCGGTGCTGGATATCGATTTCTACAAGCTACTGATGGCGCAAACGATTTTTCGACGACATGCGCAGACGTCGGTGACATTCGGTATCGTCAACCGCGCGACGCACATACCGCTTGCGCGGATGGTCGACCACGGCGCGTTGAAGGAGCAACTGGACCACATCCGTACGCTTTCGCTGTCGCGTGGTGAGAGCACTTGGCTGCGTGGCAACATGTTTTACGGCAAACGACAGATGTTTGCGCCGGACTTCATCGCCTGGCTCGAAGGCTTTCGGTTTCCGGCCTACCACCTGGAACGGCGGGGCGATCAATATGAACTGACGTTCGATGGGCCATGGATCGAGACCACGATGTGGGAGATTCCAGCATTGGCCGTGATTATGGAGTTACATTCACGCGCCGTTTTAAAGGGCATGGGCAAGTTCGAGCACCAAGTGTTGTATGCGCGCGCCATGACGCGTGTTTGGGAAAAAATTCAGCGTCTGAAGTTGCTGCCCCATCTGCGCATCTCAGATTTCGGCACGCGGCGGCGGCATGGGTTTCTGTGGCAGGATTGGTGCGTCCAAGCCATGCAGGAGGGGCTCGGGGCAAAGTTTACGGGCACCTCAAATTGCTTGATCGCCATGCGCCGCAACCTTGAGGCCATCGGCACGAACGCGCACGAATTGCCTATGGTGTACGCGGCGCTTGCGGAAAATGACGCGGCGCTGGCACGAGCGCCGTACGATGTGCTGGTGGATTGGCAACAGGATTACGACGGCAATCTCCGCATCATTCTGCCTGATGCGTTCGGCACCAAGGGTTTTCTTGAAAACGCCCCCGATTGGGTCGCCCAGTGGACCGGTATGCGCATCGACAGCGGAGATCCCGTTGAGAACACCGAGCTCGCGATCCGGTGGTGGAAACAGCGCGGTCAGGACCCGACGCAAAAACTGGTGATCTTTTCGGACGGGCTCGACGTCGGCGAGATCGAACGGCTGTCATCGCTTTTCGCTGGCCGTGTGCGTCTCGGTTTCGGTTGGGGTACGTTACTGACCAACGATTTTCGTGGGTTTGAGCCATCCGGGCGGCTCGATCCGTTCTCGATTGTGTGCAAGGTGCAAGCCGTGAATAATCGGCCGGCTGTAAAAATCTCTGACAACCCTTTGAAGGCTGTTGGCCCAGCAAACGAGATCGAGCGCTATCGCCGTATTTTCGGGGTCGGCGCGCAGATGAAAGCGCCGGTTGTTGTGTAGTTTCTTGTTTGCTCGCCTTGTTTGCTCGCCGTGGAGGCGCGCGTTTCGCCAACGCGCAAATCGGCACCGTTACAAACAGCCCGCTGTCAGGCCGTCAGCTTCTTCACGGCGGCGCTGATCTTGTGGCGGATGGCATGGAAGCCCTTGCTGCCTTCGCTCGTCATCCAGTTCATCTGCAACGAACGGCGTTGGCCGTCGAAGGGATGATGGCCGTGCCAGGAGGTGTCTGAACGTTTGAACACCAGCAACGTGCCATTGTCCGGCGGCACCTCGGCCGCGAAATTGTCGACGTTCTTGCCGTCGCGCAGGATGCGCAGGCGGCCTCCTTGCTGCTGCCAGTTCTCGTTCAAATACAACAGCACGGTGATTATTTTATCCTTGCTGTCGGTATGGATCGAGCCGTCCTTGGCGCGCGTGTAGCCGCGCAGCGAGTACATCTTCGGCCGGCCCGCCAACTGCACGTCGAACTTCTGCTCGATCAGCTTTTCGAATTCAGGCCCGTCGAGTTCATCAATGATGGTCTTGATGCCCATGTTGGCTTCGAGGCTCTCGATCGGATAGGAGCCGCCTTTTTCGATATTGGGATAGGTGGCGTTGATGTTTGAAACGGTCGCCGGTGAGAGGAAGCCCGGGAGAACCGTGTATTGGAACGGATCGGTTTCGACCTTCGCCGCACGGAGCATGTCGAGATTGAGTTGGCTCATGTTGGTCTCCTCAGGGGCGCCGAGACTCTGATTGCCGTGGTATAGCGCCATCCGCAATTGCGCGCCATGCGCATCAGGTTATCGGCCCGCGAAACTCCACGGCCATGTGGCCACAGCCCGGGCCGCGTGGCGACCGGCCCGCCCGGCGTGTCAGGGCTGCAGGTCGCAACCCGCGGTGTCTTCAGGGCCAACATGCGCTGTCATGAATTGCTGACGGCTGGAACATTTTGGGATTGGGCCATAATGCCACCAACTTCCGGAACTGGACCGCTATTTGTTCACGGACGCTGTTGATTGATAAGCGGTACAATTTGATGCGCTCACCGCGCCCCTCTCATCACCCATCGGACCAGCTTTGAGATAACCCATCCGCCGACTATCGGCCCCAACCAGATCATCAGCGCACGCACATAATCCTCCACTTTCCACCAGTAGAATGAACTCCGACTTACGAAGTCTATAAAGCCGATGCCGACGAAGGCGATCATCGTCCAGACGACCGCCCAAGCGATACAAGCGCGATCAAGCATGGAGGCATTGCTGAGTGCTCGCCGGAGCTTGACTGCGACTATGCGCCTGTCGAAGCTCCATCCGTAGAGTGCACCGACGATCCCACCAGCGACAGGCGCGATAAGCAGCGCAAGGCCTGCCTTACCCATGCTGCGAACCCGACCGGTCGGCGCACCGAAGACAGCCTGGATGAGCAGGGTAACAATCACAAGCGCAACATAGACGGCTAGGACGGCGCCGACTGCACCAACGAGGCCGCCAATCAGGGCCTGCAGGAATCTGATCGGTGTGGATACGGGGCGGCGCTGCCTCTCGAGTGCTTTAATGATGCCGTCCATGACGATGGCCCGAGCCTCAGCCGCCTTTTGCCTATGCTCCTCCGGCGTTCGACGAAATAACTCTGCAAGCACTCGGCGTGCTTCGGCATCGTCACCATGCCGATCCATTTCGTACTTGTAGACGGCAAGCGCCCGCTCTGCACGATCGGCGGTGATCATGCCTCGCGCTTCGAAATCTCGGATGGTCTCTTCAACCGTCGCCACTACTTCCTCTCGCAACCAATGATCGATCTCATGGTGAACGCCGGCTCCCGCGCAAAGCGATGTGTGCGCGGATTGGCGACCCTGCTATGCGCTTCAGAGTACAGCGCAATCTACGTCGGCAATAGTAGCAGAACCGGCCCCACTCGGAACAATTCGCGACCTACCGCTCAGGGTCAAAGGCGCGCCTTCCGCATGCATCGTGCAACCGCGCTCGCTCGTGCGGCTATCGCGTGGCGGGCCGAGCGTGCTTGCTTGCGGTGGTGGCGGTGCTGTGGGTCAACGGCCGGATTGCGGGTCGTGTTCGGCTGCCTTTGGCCTTACGCCCGCAGCATATCGTGGCGTCGTTGATAGCGGCGTTCAATCTCGATTGCGATGAGCTTGGCTGCATCCAGCGGTTCGTAGGTCCAGGTGTCCAGCCGGTCGAGCGTGTCGGGCAATGGACGGACCGCGCCGTGTGCCACCAGACCGGCATGAAACCGGTCGAATTTGGGTGAGCCGCCGCGAGGTTGGAACACGTACACGGGCTTGCCCGTTGCAGCTGCTTCTCCGCACATATTCACGCTGTCGGCTGTGACCACCAGAGCATCGGCATGGGCGAGGAAATCTGGGTAGGGGTTTTCGCCCTCGCCCGTCCATAGGATGCGCGGCGCGGTGGCCGTTGCCGTGTCGACCTTGGCGAGCAAGCGCGGGTGCGTGCGTCTCGACGGCGTGATCATAAAACTTGCGCCCAGTTTTGCCAGCGACGCGAGCGAGGTTTGCAAGCGGTCGTCACAGGCATCGGTGAATTTGTAGATGCCGTTCTTGCCGCCGAGAATGACCGCGATGCGCGGGCCGGGCAGGGCTGCAATCGGTGCCGGCATCTGGGCGCGCAGCTTGTCGAACCTGACAGGCGTGAACGAATGCGGCGCGGTCAATGTCGTGATCACATTGGGTCCACGGCGATTGTCGTGCTGCGGTACCCAGATCAGGTCGGCTGCGTTTGCCAGCGTCTTGGGATCCTGCAAGATAATGGTATAGGTCGAGAGGCCCGCGCGGCGTTTCACGGCTCGCAGATACGGGATCGAAAGGCGGCCCGTGGCTATGGCCATGTCGGGCCAGGGTGGCGCAAAGGCTGAGGCTGCTGTGCCGAATTTTTCGCGCGGGGCGACGGGCGCGTAGGGGGCCAGAAACTTGTAAGCGCCCGACGGCGCGACGTGCTTCATTACGGCGTTGAGGCCGAGGGCGTCGGCGATACCGCGCACCTGCACATCCATGCCCATTTTGCCGTCAGTCATCAACCAGGCAGTTTTGCCAGCGAGTGCGCGGTGCGTGGTCAAGGCGGCGGTTCCCCTCTAATACCGTCTGCTAAAAGGTTTGGCCGACAGTATCAGATTCATGTCTTCCGCGCGGCGGCCTAACCAACCTCACGCACGGATATCGTCGGTCAATAGACATGACCGCTGGTGTAGTGGATCTGAGGTTTCACGGCTCAACGCAACGCACACCCCTTGGTACTTCGACATGCCGCTACCTCTCGATGCGACGGATTGGCGTATCCTAAAGGCGCTGCAGGCGAACGGACGCATCACCAACGTCGATCTGGCGGCCCTTGTCGGCATGACGCCGCCGCCATGCCTGCGTCGGGTGCGCGCACTGGAGCAGTCCGGCATTATTCGCACCTACATGGCGCAGCTGGACGAAAGCCGTGCCGGGTTCCAGGTCTCGGCTTTTGCTCAAGTGCGTTTGCACCGGCAAGCTGACGTCGATTTGCGCGCTTTCGAGGATCAGTTGTTGCGTTGGCCGCAGGTGCGTGAGGCGCACATGCTTGCAGGCGATGCCGACTATATGTTGCGCTGCGTTGCGGTTGATATGCCAGCATTCCAGGATTTCGTCCTGAAACAGCTTAACGCTGCGCCAAATGTTGCGAGCGTGAAAACGTCACTCGCTATCCGTTGCGCCAAGCAGGACGCGGGACTGCCGCTCGAACTGGTGCACCGGGCGGGGTGAGATCGGCTTTGCTCAAGCCTTCCTGACAAACACCGATTTCAATTGCATGGGACCGATGCCGTCGATCTTGCAGTCGATATCGTGGCCGCCGTCGACTAAGCGGATATTCTTGACCTTGGTGCCGGCCTTTACGACCATCGATGAGCCTTTGACTTTCAAGTCCTTGATGACCGTGATGCTGTCGCCATCCTCCAGCAGGTTGCCGTTGGCATCTTTGAATACTCGCTGTTCGTCGCCTTTCACTGCCTTATCCACCGCCGTCACAGACCACTCGTGCGCACATTCCGGGCACACCAGCAGTGCGCCATCTTCATAGGTGAAAGCCGATGTGCACTTGGGACAGGCAGGAAGTGCGGACATGTTGGTCATTGCGTTGTGGGTTGGGCTGGCGTCTGGGTCGGCGTCTGGGCGAGTGTTACGCCGTGGGCGTTGGCGATCTCGTCCAGGCAACTTTTGCAAATGACGACAAACGTCTCTTCAACGAGATCGTCGGGGAAGAAGCCCTCGTCGTCGCACTCGAGTTCGCATTCGTCGCAATTGGCGACGAAGTCGCCGTCATCGGCGCTCCAGTTGAAGCCAAGCTCCGTGTCGCCATACTCGGCTTCAACCAGATGCACGCAGGCCAGGGCTGTGCGCTGGCGGCCGTGGCCTTCGCAGTCGACCATGTT
>JANNXS010000296.1:0-12302 GCA_031409695.1 Hyphomicrobiaceae bacterium | reverse complement strand
CGGTCGACAAGGGGATGTCAGCGAAGACGTCGCCGAACCTCGATCTCGCACTTGACGCTGGGGCCTTGCGCTTCCGCCGTGGACTGCAAGCTTTAATCGATAAGGGCCAGCTCGCAACATGACGCCTGCGGCCCCACCTAGAGCATTTTCCGACGAAGTGGCTTCCCGGTTCGTCGAAGAAAATGCAACCAAGTAAAGACATAAAGCGCTGTCCCGATTCCGTAGGATCTGAATGCGCTCTAGAACGAAGGAGCATACCGTTGACACAAACCGCCGCCCGATCGCTCACAGTGACTTTTGCGTTCTCGAAGAAGGCGGTCGCGTGGGATGACAAACACGCGAGCCTTCTCGACCTGGCGGAGGCGCACGGGCTGAAACCGGATTTCAGCTGTCGCGCAGGGATCTGCAGAACGTGCCAGTGCGAGCTGATCTCTGGGAAATTGACGTACGTCACGGAGCCTTTGGATCCGCCCGAGGAGGGAATGGCCCTCATCTGCTGCTCGAAACCGGACGGCGACGTCACGTTGAACATTTGAAATGCGCAGGAGTGGCGATGCGGCTCGAACTCATGACCACGACGGACGTGTCGCGGCATCTAGCAACGTCGCCAGGCATCATCGTGCCCGTGGGCGCGACAGAGCAGCACGGCCCGGATGGCCTTATCGGCACAGACCACCTCTGTCCTGAGGTGATCGCGCGGCGCATGGGCGAGCGCGACGGTGTCATCGTGGCGCCGACGATCGTCTATGGTATGTCTCAGTTTCATCTTGGCTTTCCGGGCACAATATCGCTCCGGCCATCGACGCTAACGGCTCTCATCCAAGATGTCGTGGCGTCGCTGGCTGCAACGGGGTTCAAGCGCATCTATTTTTTGAACGGCCACGGCGGAAACATTGGGCCGTTGCGCGGCGCGGTGCAGGAGTTCTACGCCACGCGGTCCTACGCGGGCGAGATCGATCCGACCTCGGTACACTGCCGCATTCGCAGTTGGTGGGAACTGCCCGCGGTCGATGCGCTACGGCGCGAATTGTACGCTGCAGCCGAAGGCTTTCACGCAACCCCAAGCGAGATTGCCATTACGATGGCAGCGCATCCGGCCAGTATTCAGCCATTTGAACGCGCGCCGCCGCAAGCAATCTCAGGTGACGCAATGATCCACGGCGGCGACAACTATTACGACGCCGCTGACTTCAAGATGCGCTTTCCGGATGGCCGCGTGATCTCGGATTCGGCGCGCGGCACACCTGCCGATGGCGAGAAGCTGATCGCCGCTGCAGTTAATGACCTCGCGGCGGATTTCCTAGCCTTCAGATCAGCGCGCTGAATTTATCGCCTATCTGCTGCATTTGATCCGAGCCAACGCTCGAATTTTCGAACCATCCATGATGCGACCAGGATCAGCAAAAGATACTCGACCACAAGTGCCGTGTAGATTTCGAGAGGGCGATATTCAACCAGCGTGAGCTCATTGGCGCGTCGCGTCAGATCCTGCAGGCCGACGACCGATATCAGTGACGACATCTTCAGAACATAGACGAACTGATTGCCAAGCGCCGGTAGGATCCGACGCAACGCCTGGGGCAGGATGACGAGTCGCATGGCTTGCCAAGAGGTAAGTCCGAGAGCCTGCGCCGCTTCCTTTTGGCCGCGTTCCACGGATTGAATGCCGCCGCGGAAGATCTCTGCCTGAAAAGCAGAATCCGACAGCGACAGAGCGATTACGCCGGCGGCAAACACGCCGAACTGCAATCCAAGGATCACCGGCAGGCCGTAGTAAACCCACATCAACAGCACGAGCAACGGAATTGCCCGGAACACCTCGACGTAAGTTCGGTTTATGCCTCTCACAGCCCGTTTCTTGGACAGCGCCATCAAGGCGACAACGATACCGATCAGCACGGAAATAACTATGGAGATCAACGAAATCGAGATCGTTGACCATAGCCCCTGGGCCAGAAAGCCCAGGTTCTTCAGGCCGCGTGGATCAAAGGGCGAGACGACATGCCAACCCCAAGTGTAAGTGCTTTGCGCGCACCCCGAGAGCACAAACGCCAAGCTGATGAACCCGGCCGCCTGCAGATATCTCCGTTTCCGCGGCGCAACCACTTGCCTCAAGACCGCGGCAGCCACTGCTGCTCCAAAGCGTCAAAGAAGCCTTCGCTCTTCTTCAGGGTCACCCACGTGTTGACATAGTTCAGCCAGGTGAAGTCGTCTTGTGCGACGACATAGGCAAACGGCCGCTTGTTGCGCATTTCAGCGCCAGGGACATTGATCGTCAACTGATCGAAGCGCTTGACGAGTGTCGATGCCTCGACGTTGCTGGTGATGGTCACGTCGGCGCGGTTTGAGAGCACCTCCTGGTAACCCGTCGCGGGGGCCTGGACGCCCTTGATTTCGGCCTTCGGGAAGTGACGGCGTGCTTGTTCTTCGAACACGGTACCCATACTGACCGAAACGCGGGTGCCGACGGTATTGATGCTTTCCCAAGAATTGAACTTGGCCGCATTGGTTTTCAGCGACAACGGAACAGTACCCGCCTCGAGGTAGGGCAGAGTGAAAGCTGCGGTTTTTGCGCGAGCCATACTGACCGAGGCACCGGAAAAGATATCAAATCTGTTCGAGGCGATGCCAGCGACCAACTGTGCCCACTCGGTCACGACCCACTCGACTTTGACGCCGAGATCCTTGGCCAGTTGCTCCATGGCCGCAATATCAAAGCCTTTGTACTCATTCGTGCCTGGGTCGCGGAACGACATCGGGTTGAAATCACCCGTCGTGCCAATGCGAACACTGCCGCGCTCCAGGATTTGCGCCAGACGGGATTTCCCTGTTGCCTGAGCACGGACCTGTTGCCCCGCCGTCGAAACCGCCGCGGTGACGATGCCACCGAGCGCCAATGCTTTTGCTAGATCGCGCCGCTTCATGGCCACAACTCCCCTGTCTTCTCAGACGACACCTGAATGATTGACGATGCTAACCTGTCCTGTCAACGTTGGGTTAGACGTGCAAACAGCCAACCTAGCGGATCCGATGAGCAGTGAGGCAGATCTCCGGCGCGGCGTGCACAATCTGCTCTTTAACTGCGCAGGGGCGAAACGAGGCGAGAGACTGCTCATCCTGCGTGAGGATCATAGCCATGGATACTATGGCGAGGGCTTAGCTGAGGTGGTTGCATCTCAAGCCACCTCTATGGGTTTGACGGTCGAGTTTCACGACGTCCCGATCTTGCCCGATGCCGAAGACCTGCCAGCCGACGTTTCGGCCGCCTGTGCCAACGTCGACCATGCGCTTTTTCTGGCCCGGCTTGGTGACCAGGTTCGCTTTCGCACGCGTCCGACTGGCGCCCAGCAGATCGTCAGCTATGCTCTCGATGTCGAAATGCTGGCTTCGCCTTTCGCGACTGCGCCCTATCAGGCGTTCGTCGAGTTGAAAGCAATCGTCAACAGGACGTTCTCTGCCGCGCAAAACATTCGCGTTAGTTGCCCACGGGGGACTGATTTCCAAGGTCGCGTGTCTTCATCTCCTGGCCTGCAACCGGCAGACGTCGGCATAAAGCGGTTTCCAATGCCGGTCTTCGCGCCGCTAGACGCGGCTGGCTTCAAAGGTCGCGTAGCGGTCGCACACTTTCTCGCGGGCACCGGGTCGAAGTATTATGAGCCCTACGGGTTGCCCATCAATGGCACCGTGTTCGCCGACATCGAGCGCGCGCGTATCGTCGGTTGGCACGGCACATCTGGTGAGGTCGCCAAAGTCATGGCGCACTACCGTTTTGTTGCTGATCGCTACGGCATCGATCGCGACGTGGTGCACTCCTGGCACGCAGGTATTCACCCAGCATGCGCCTTTCGCCAACGCGCAGACGTCAACTACAAACGCTGGAGCGGCGGGGCCTTTGGGAACCCTCGTTTGCTGCATTTTCACACCTGCGGCGCCTATGCACCGGGGGAAATCTGCTGGAACATCGTCGATCCGACCATAGAAGTTGACGAAAAGGTCATCTGGCGGAAGGGCCGGCTTGAGGTCGACGCCATTCCAGAAATGCGCGATTGCCTCAGGCAATACCCTGAGATTGCTGCCCTCTACGAGGCTCCATCTCAGGACATCGGCATCGCGTAAACGAGAACGGAACTGCTGATGCCGATCGATATGCACTCGCATTTCTATGGCGGCCTTGTCGAAGGCTTGCGTCGGCGTGTGGCCCGACCGTCGGTGACGACGGATGCCAACGGCCGCCTTGTCCTCAATGCCATGACGGCCTCAACAGTCATGTCGTCCGGCTACACTGACCTTGGGGCCCGGCGCGCATTCATGAAACGTGCGGGTATAAGCAAGCAGCTTCTGACGTTTCCCGGAGCCCTCGGCGTCGACGTTATGCCAGTTGCAGAGGCGCGCGATATTGTTCGCGATTTCAACGATCATTTAGCCGATGTTTGCCGCACGAGCGGCGGCACCTTCGTCGGGCTTGGCGGGCTACCGCTGGCCGACATGGCGGAGGCAGCAAAGGAGATGCGCCGCTTGCGACTAACGCTTGGGCTCGTGGGTGCAATTCTGCCGGGAAATTACTTCCTCTCGGCTAATGCTGCAGATCTGCTACGACCGGCTTTATCGGTGGCCAACGAAGTCGGAGCCCTGATCATGGTGCATCCGGGGCTTATGCCCGGAGAGTTGCCTCCAGCTCCCTACGGTGACAGCTCAGTTCTCCGGGCCTCGGCGCTGAACCTCCAGGCATCATTGGCCCAAATGGCCTTGACTGTGCTGACCAACGGTTTTCTGGACCTGTTCCCAAACATTGTATTTCAAGTCGTCAATCTTGGCGGTACCCTGCCATTCATCATTGAACGCATGGAGGCCATCGGCGCGTCGCGCGCATTGCCCGTCAATGTGACCGCCGCCATGCTCCGGCGCCTCGTTTATGACAGCGCCTCGCTCGGCCCTCGCGCGCTCGAGACCACTGTCAAAGTCATCGGTGGAGACCGAATCATGCTGGGAACCGATTACCCCATATTTGAACCAACGGACGTGTTGGGTAGCATCGCATCAGCGGCGATCTCTGCGGCCGACCAAGCCTTGGTCAACGCGGAGACGGCGCGCTCGATCCTTACGCGATTTTCCTGATCCGCCACGTTCACGAGTCCGGTCCACCATGCCGCCCATCGAGTGACCTGCGTCTGAACAATCGACATGGATAATCCGAAGGCACCGTGTCCGGCTTCGGATCACATCCACCCTTCGGCGCACGCAAGGCGTCACACTCGCGATCAATCCAAAACCGACCGTCGGCCTCGGCGGTTCAGGCGGCCAAGGCCTCGGGGACAGCAGTCGCGCGCGCGCCAGATGTGTTGGCTGTGGATTTGGCGCGCACACCGCTCAGATTGAGGACATCGCGTGCCGCGAGTTCCGGTAAACTTAACAACCGTGCCACGTCGTCGACGGTGTCGCGGCCGATCCGGTCGGCGACAACAAACACGGTGCGGCTGCGGGTGTTGAAATCAATCAAGCAGAGTTCGTGCCGGACGCTAGACACCGACGTGCGCACCACATGAACGAAACCGTCGAAGGACGACAGCGGCATCGTTCGCGTCTCGCTCCCGAGTGCGGACACCTCAGTCACGATGACATCTGTTGCAGTAACTTCAACGGTGCGAGCGACGCCATGCCGCCGCGCGAAAATTGCGACAGGGGCAACAAACAAACCAATCCAAACAAAGGCACCAAGGCAAAGTTGTGCCATCGCGCGGGGGTTTTCAATGGCGAGCGTTATGAGGTCAGGCCCTGCCAATGCCATCATGGCAAACGGCACCAACATACAGCCGGTTACAGGCAGCAGAAGTCCGAGCAGCATCAACGCCGAGGTTTTCGACGGCCGTTGCTCAAGCAACAGTGGCAGAGACAACGGTGGCTGGACAGCAGACATCGAAGGCTCCGGCAGCGAATCGTTCTTTTTTAATGTTTAGCTGAGGACGGTTTCCGAGGTGTTAACGCGCGTCTCGTTCGACGCGCGTTCGCGAGTATAAATCCGGCACAGACTTTGCGTCGCCTTTGGACAGCGAAATCCTCGCGAGACGTTTGTGGCTGGGAACCGGCGATGCGTAGCAAGGCTAATGGGTTAGTAGCCGTTCTGATGCTTCTGGCGCCCACAATGGCAACCGCGACTGAAAAGCTGTGGCCAGCTCAAGATCCCACATACACTTTCAAGCCCGGCCCCGGCTGCGACCGCCCGCAACCGGTCGCCATGTACAATCCATGCCAAGATCAAATGGTCGTCTTTCAGACTGCACGCACTGAGGCGGCCAAGGCCGGTCAAACGCTGCTGGTCGTCTTCGGCGCGGCCTGGTGCCCGAGTTGCAGGGGCCTCGAGACAGCTTTGCCACTGGCACTCGCCGAAACAGCTGCAAGACAAACCGGTGCCGAACAGGCCGGGGGGCTTCGTGTCGTCGAAATCGCTGTCTCGACGCTCATGCGGGGTAAAGTGACCGCCGTGCCGAGCGGTGAAGCCGTGATGGCCGATCTTATGCGCGCACGGCCCGAGTTCCGCCAGAACGGGATCCCGTTCGTCGCGTTCGTTGATCCCATAAGCGGCCGCACATCAGCGCGTAATCTGGATGACCTTGAACAGCGCGGTTCGTGGAGCCCTAACGGGCTTGCTCGCATCGTAGCGTCGGCCGACGCAGAGGTGCGTGGAGGGCCGGTTGCCCCTGGGGCGCCCGGCTGGCTGGCCCGGAAGTGGAAACGGGTGTTTGGCGAATGATTTTGGACGTAAGCAGCCGCGCCTGCTATTTTTTAACCTTGCGCGCCAGGACAGCTTCGCTCGCCACAAGGCGCAAGGCATCGCGGATAATGACCTTGTGATCGAAGGCGAGGGGCAACCGCTTCCATTCGGCGGCCCAAAGTGTGCCAACGGCGTCGTCACCGGCGACAGGGCGAGCGGCTTTCACACGTGCAAGGTAGGCGACGGACACCGTTGGGCCACGCGGGTCGCGCCCGGGCTTGGAGTAGACACCAACGAGCTTCAGGACACGCGGGTGGAGACTCGTCTCTTCCTTCACTTCCCGGCGGCAGGCCGCTTCACAGGTCTCGTGCAGGTCAACAAAGCCGCCCGGCAGTGCATAGGCGCCTTTAAACGGTTCGTTACCACGTTCGACCAACAGGACACGCCCCCGCGCATCGACAATAACACAGTCGACAGTCAGCAGCGGTGTGGTTGGTTTCCCCATAGCGCATGGCTTACGCGAGAGGTGTTAAGTTGGTCCTGAACGATTTGATGCAATTCGACATAGCGGATCGACCAAGCGGGTTTTCGGGTGCACGGGCTGTCCCGGCGCTTCTGTCCGGCCCGTGAGCCGGGCCCCGTGAGCCGGGCCCCGTGAGCCCGGCCCCTGAGCCGGGCCCCCTGAGCCGGGCGTTGCATCAGAGCAACCGGCGCGCCATAGGCGTTGGCCATGACAGTCACACGTTCAATCCTGATCACGGGCGCCTCCTCTGGGATCGGATATGAGGCTGCGCGGCAACTGAAAAGCCGCGGCTGGCGCGTTCTGGCAACAGCACGAAAGCCAGAAGATCGCACTCGACTTGAAAACGACCTTGGCGTCGAGACGATCAGCCTTGAACTGGCCGATACGGCGTCCATCAAAGCCGCAGCGGACGACGCCCTGCAACGCACCGGTGGCCAGCTGACCGCCGTTTATAACAACGCGGCCTACGGTGTCATCGGCGCAATGGAGGACATATCCGTCGAGCTGTTGCGCCGACACTTCGAAGTGAATGTCTTTGGCACACACGAACTGACGCGCCGGATCATTCCCGCCATGCGCGCGCAAGGTCACGGACGCATCGTCACATGCTCGTCCGTGCTCGGCCTTGTCAGCGGGCCCTATCGCGGCCCTTACTGCGCGACCAAATTCGCCACCGAGGCCATACACGATGCCTTGCGGCTCGAACTGGCTGGCACCGGCATCTTCGTCAGCGTCTTGCAGCCAGGGCCAATCAAGACTGCATTCATGGCGTCAACCCTCGCAACGTTCAAAGCCTCCGTTGACATCGCAAACTCGCCCCACCGCGTCGCCTACGAAAAACGCCTGACCGCCATGGAAAACGAAACGGCCAGCCGTTTCAAGCTTGGCCCCGAGGCCGTGGTCGCGAAGTTGATCCATGCCGTTGAAAGCCCGCGGCCGAAAGCGCGCTATAAAATCTCGCCGCACACCCACATCATCGCGCTCGCGCGTCGTCTGTTGCCCATGCCTCTGGTCGACGCCCTGATGGCGCGCAGTTAATTGGGGTGTGTTCAGAGGCGGCGCCATCGCCGTCACGGCACCCGCCAGTAGGCACCTTTTGCGGTCTCAACACGCAGAAACGTCGGCATTCGCCTGTCGGGTGGACGCAAGCCCGTCTGTAGCAGCGCCGCAATATCCGTCAGCAGCGCGCCGCGCTCGGCATAAAGCGAGTGCCCCATCGTCAAACTGTCCATCGTCGTCGATGAGACATCAATGCTATCGATACCCGCAATGATCATGGGGCCTTCGGCCGACACGTCACCAGCGCGCGGCGACCCCCCGGTGACCAAACGGGCCGCGGCCATCGCCCTGTCCTTCGACGACGCATACAAAGTCACGCCACGGCCGACCTTTGTCACATCGACGGCCAGTTGCTCGAAAAGGGCGCGATCCACATCGGGTGCTGCCAGGATCACCTGATCGACCTTGACCCCTGCAGGCAGTCTTGGCTCCAGGTTACGGAGCACACGCAGCAACGGAAGGTTGCCCATAGAGTGAGCGATAACGCTCACATTCTTGGCGCCGGTGTCGCGGATCACCACATCAAGGAAAGCGCGAAGGTACGGCTCCGCCTGTTCAGCGCTGTCGCGATCCGAAATGTAACCCGCGATCCCACTCGCTGACGGCCACGAGTAAAGGAACGCCGCACCGTCGTATTTCAAATCGTAGGCCATCTGGGCCGTGCGAAAGAGCGCAAAGTCAAAGTCCGTATTGTAGCCGTGGATAAACACGAAGGCCCGGTCCTTGAAGGTCTGAGAGCGTGCCAACCGGGCGCGAACTTCATCAAGGAAAGCAGCCTCGGTCAGGCCCTTCAGCTCACGAATGGTGAAATGCTTCGTCGGGTCTTCGCTCGCCTCATAGAGGGTGATCGATGTGAAGGGCACGCGGATAGCAAAGGGACGCTCGATGTTTGGCACCTGATGCGATTTCGGCACCGTGATGTCGGCGCGTCCAAGTTCAAGGCGGCCTGCGCGGACAGCGCTATAGGTCAGGCGTTTGTCTTCGGACCCACGCTGACGATCCGTGCCATAGAAAACCTGGACGACGTCCCAAAGTGTACCCGTCACCTCTCTTGAACCACCAGTTGTCGGGCCACCTGATGTCGAACCACCAGCCGCGGGCTCAGTCGACGGTAACTGCGGCACAGATCCTGGCGGCGATGGTGCCATCGTGACTGTCCGCGGCGCTGACGTTGCTGGCGCAGGCGCTGGGAGTGCATAAGGCGACGGGGCAGGTGATGGTTTGGCTTCCGTCCGGCCGACGTCGGCTTTAGGCCTCACATCGGGCTGGCGTTGCGTTTCGGCGGACTTGCCGCGACCGAGAGGTTGCTGAAACATGACCAGCGCAAGGGGCCCAAGAAACAGGCCTAAAAACATCACCCGTGCGGCGATTTTCCAACCAAAAGAAAAGCGTCGCACCGCATACCACCCAAGTGCGTAAGCGACCATCGCGCTGGCCACTGCCACCGCCAGAAAGGTTTCATCTGTCACGATTTTGACCTCCACGGATGCTTTTCTACGAGCTGGTACAATTTACGCCCATCTGAGACAACTGAGTTACCAAATCGAAGTTGCAATTTGCCGCGAACCACACACGGCAACCCGCTCTTCCAGACTTGGCCACACTTAGTCCGTTAGCAATGACTTTGGCGGCAAACCCTGGTGTGTTAAGGGACTGGCGGACGGGTGAACTGGCCGCCTAGTCATAGGGCGACTGGGTTGTACCACTTTCCACCCGCGAACCGAGTTGCGCCGCATGATCAAGTACAGTCTCGCCTGCAAGCAGGGCCACACCTTCGAAGGCTGGTTCGCATCCGGCAGCGCCTACGACACCCAAGCGAAACGCAAGCTCATCGCCTGCGGCGTGTGCGGCTCGACCGCAGTGGAGAAAGCACTTATGGCGCCGCGCATTGGCGGCACGCGCCAAAACAAGCAGGCCAATGACACGGACACGGTGACATCGACCAAGCGAAGCCGCCGCAAAGCAGCATCTACCCCGTTGATGGCCACTGCCTTGCCTGAGCCGCAAAAGCAGCTGTTGGAGGCCATGCGCCAGTTGCGCAAAGAGGTCGAAGCGAACGCCGAATACGTCGGCCCGAATTTCGCTGACGAGGCCCGCAAAATCCATCATGACGAAGCGCCAGTGCGCGGCATTTATGGCGAGGCAACGCCCGAGGAAGCCAAAGCGCTGCACGATGAGGGCGTCAGCGTCTATCCCCTGCCCATTTTGCCCGAGGATAAGAACTAAACCGGCTGGGTTGCACAAGAAATGCGGTAACAACTGCCCCAAGCACGTTGCGGCCTATTTTGACACCAAATAGCGATACGCCCGACGGTTTATCCGGGCACCCGGCGACCATGGGGCAACGTCGGCATGTCAAATCTATTCAATCCCAAACCAGCGCCGCCGTCGTCCGGGATGTTTACAATCAATTCATTTGAGCTGTTTGCCGCGCTTGGCGGCGACAGCGTCACCCGTGGCATGGGCATTGCTCAGCGCGGCGGCGTGCGCCGGCATGACGTGACGAGTAACGGCACGCGCATTTCATCTATGGTGCTGGGCGATCAAGGCCGCTCGTACCACCAGACGATCTCCCTTTCCCGGGTTGGCGCCAAACTTCAGGTTCGCGGCTACTGCACTTGCCCCATGAGCAACAACTGCAAGCACGTGGCGGCCGTTCTGGTTGCTATGATAATCGAGGCTGACAAGTCGGCGACACCGGTCCAAGCCACTCCGACCTCTTTGGCCCCAAGCGAGCCCGTTCGCCCCAAGATCGCGCTCCAGGCGGCAACAAAAAGTTGGCTTGAGCGGATCGAGAAAGTGGTCGGCACCCCAACAGAAGACGCGCCATCGTCGACCAGCCGTGTGGTGCGTTACATCTTGACCCTGGACAAGGCCGGTGAGCCCGGCCTCGCGCGGATCAACGTCGTGTCCGTGCAGCCGTTGAAAGGCGGTGGGGTGCGTGATGTTCGCCCGATTGATCCCGGCCAATGGGACCGCCTGAAGAGACAGAGCGCCAAATACATGACCGATGAGGACATCAGCCATCTGCGTACACTGAGCATTATCGCCCGGGCGCACACCTACCCAACCAGCTCAGTTCCGCTGCTGCCGGACCTCGGCGCCAACCGTATGCTCGAGCAACTGCTCGATAGCGGCCGAATGCATTTTGGTGGCCATGACGGCGCGGTCTTGAGGCTTGGCGCCGAAGTGCCGGCCGACGTGCGCTGGACCAAGCGGGATGGCAGCCATCAACAGCTGCAGCTCCTACCGCGGGGCGACACCGTTTTTGACGCTGTACTGGCCCTCGATCCACCGCACTACATTTCCTTGGCGACGGGCGAAGTTGGCGCTATCGCCACGGGTCTATCTAAGGCGCTGGCAATCGAGGTCGCGCGGGCCCCGTTGATCGCAGCCGGCGAGGCAGCTCTGGTGAAAGAAGCGCTCGGCCAACGGCGCGCACCGACGCCGCGCAAGGCGACCCCAATCGCCGAAAAAAACGAGGCCGGCGCATTTGTGGTCACGGATGCGCTCTCTGAAGTGCCTCAGTCAGCCTTGCTTTTGCCATTGCCGGAGGCCAGCGACAGGGTCGAAACGCGCGTCATCAAACCGACGCCGCGTTTGCATCTCTCCATGGCTGATGTCACGATCAAACCCTATTACACCCAGTACACGCCCCAGCATTGGAAGGGGCCGCATCCAATCCCGGTTGCGGAGCTGTGGTTTGACTACGGCGCCCATCGCATCGCCAAGGGGACCCCTGGTGACATGATCGAGATCCAGGACGGCGAGCTGCTGGTCTTGGTGCCCAGACGCAATGACGCCGAGGCCAAGGCCTACAAGGACCTAGTTGTCGAAGGCTTCGAGCCACTGGCCGATATCCACATTCTTGACCTGCCACCGGACAAGCATGGCGCCCTGGTGCTCATCCCGGATGATGAGGTGGATTCGTTCGGCCGGATCGACATGTTGGATGCGCCACACCACCACGTCGGCTTTGTCGATCGGGTTGTGCCGCAGCTCGAGAAGGCG
>JANNXS010000295.1:0-8776 GCA_031409695.1 Hyphomicrobiaceae bacterium | reverse complement strand
TGGCGCTCATCGTGGGCTGCGTTGTTGATCAACACGTCGGCGGACCCGTGGCGCTGTGCAAGCGCGGCGATTGCCACACGGAGCGACGCAATGTCACGAATATCAGCCGATTCAAAATGGACGCTTGGTCCAAGTTCCGCTGCAAGCGCTCGCGAGGGCGCCTCGACAATGTCGATGAAGCCGACCTTGGCTTTTTGACGGGCAAAGGCACGTACGATCGCCGCGCCAATGCCGGTGCCGCCGCCTGTGATTATGACCGATTTGTCTTCGAGATCGGGGTAGATGGCGCCGCGACTTTTGCTCACGTCAGCAGCCCTCAATCGACGATTGCCTGATAGGCGAGCACGCGCAACTCGCGCCGGATGGGATATTGCGAGGACGGGATCAGCTGCGTCATCATCACAACGGCAAGCTCCTCGGCCGGATCAATCCAGAACCCGGTCGAGGCCATGCCGCCCCAAGCATATTCACCAGGTGAACCGCTGATCTGCGCCTTCGCCGGATCAAGCGTGACGGAAAAGCCGAGCCCGAACCCGATGCCGTGAAAGTTGCTCTCGCCAAAGCGCGGCTGGCCCATGGCAGCCATATCGCCGTTGAGGTGGTTGAGTGTCATGAGTTCGACGGTTTTGCGTCCCAAGAGACGCGCCTCGCCAAGCGCGCCGCGCCCAAGCATCATCTGGCAGAAACGCATGTAATCGCGCGCCGTCGAGACAAGGCCGCCACCGCCCGATGCAGCCTTTGGCTTGGTCAGATAGCGGCTCCTCTCCGGGTCATCCTGAAGTGCCGGACGTCCGTCGGCGCCACGCACGTAACAGGCGGCAAAGCGGTTGATCTTCTCCGAGGGGACGTAAAAAGCCGTGTCCGCCATGCCGAGTGGCGCCAGAATACGTTCGGCCAGGAACTGCTCAAACGGTTGGCCTGAAATGACCGCCACGAGGTGGCCGAGGACGTCGGTTGAGACCGAGTAGTTCCATGCAGCACCCGGCTGCGCGATCAGCGGCATCTTCGCGAGCTTGTCGGTGAAATCCGTCAACGTCATGTCTGTGCCCGGCAACTCCAGTTTGTGGGCGCGATAGAGGGCGTCCACAGGGTTCGCCATCATAAATCCATAGGTCAACCCGGACGTGTGGGTCAGCAAATCTCGAAACGTGATGTCGCGTTGGGCTGGGTCGCTTTGCACGGCCCCGAATCCACCGCCTGAAAACACGCGTTGGCCCGCAAAGCCTGGCAAAAACCGCGAAATGGGATCATCCAGTTGAAACCGACCCTCCTCATACAGCATCATGATCGCGACCGAGGTCAGTGCCTTGGTCATGGAGTAGATGCGATAGATCGTGTCCGGTTGCGCCGCTTTCCCGCGTGCGATGTCGGATTGGCCGACGCAGGCGTGAAACGCTGTACGCCCGCGCCGATTGATCATGACTTCAAGGCCGGCCAGCCGCCCGATCTTGATTTGCTGGCGCATCCAGGCTGAGACACGCTCGAGCCGTTTGCTCGACAGTCCTAAGTCTTCCGGCCGCGCCGTTGCCATCTCGCTCATCGTGCTCTCCCGGTTCGTTTTGCCGGAGAGTGCGGCGGCGACACGCAGAACTCAAGTCCGAATGAGTTATGCCAGTGGTCCGAATGCTCGACCGACGATCTCACACCCACTGTCATTCGCTCGCTAGCGATATTGCATCTCCTGATGAAAAACGAGACTGACGGTCAGCAGGCACAGCATGGCAAGCGCTGTCCAAAACGCTCGGTCGTAGCCAAAACGTTCGGCGTAGGCGAAGAGTCCCCAGAACGAGAGTGCAATGCCGCCGAGGTAAATGTGTCCGTACCGCTCACCGGCTAGGCCCACACCGACAGATGCTAATCCAGTAGCAAGTCCCAGTATGATTGCTTCCGCGGCGACAACGATGCTTTGCCACTGCTGTGCGCCCGGCATGCGCCAGAACATAACCCATCCCTGGACGAGTAAGATCATAAAGCTCGCTAGGAATGGTGTTGCAAATGCCCAAAGGATGATCTCTGCCTTCGTCATGTCGTCAAACCGGTTGATCTCGCACAGCGGGCAGGCTCATCAACTTCAAGCCTTCTTCGCCGGGATCGGCACGATGCTCATCGGCGCTGGGAAATAGCGATAGCCATCACCCTGCTTGGCGAGATTGCCATACCCCGGCCATGGGAAGTGGAAGGCCAGCAGCGGGATCCGATCTTTCGAGAGCATATCGAACACCCGCAGACGGGTCTGCACGGCCTGCTTGGGATCGCTGTCGTAGGCGAACTCCGTCTTCGGACGTTCGGTGAGTAGGATCTGGTGATGCGAGATGTCGCCCGTGAAGGCGAGGCGCTGTTTGTCAGACTCGATCAGATAGATCATGTGACCAACGGTATGGCCTGGCGCACTCATGGCCTGAATGCCTGGCAGTACCTCTTTGCCGTCTGTAACGAAGTTGATTCGGCCCTTGTACGGCAGCAAGTTGTCGCGCGCGTGTTTGATGAACGCGCCGAGATCCTTGTTGGTCAGTTTGGCCTCATCGGTCCAGAAGTCATAGTCGGCCTTTGAGATGTGGATGGTTGCATTCGGGAACAGCTTCTTGCCTTTGGCCGTCGCAAGACCGCCTACATGATCGATGTGGGCGTGGGTGCAGATGACGTCGTCAATCTGCCCGGGTTGGATGCCAGCCTCCCGCAGGCTCGTCAGCAGTCGGCCTGAGGTCGGGCCGAAGGCTTTTGAAAAACCCATGCCGCTGTCGAACATGACCAGGCGCGTGCCTGTGTTCAGAACCAGGATGTTTTGTTCCAGCACCACGGCGTCGAGCGGCAGAAAGTTGTCTGTGAGCAACTTGGCGACTTCGGCTTCAGGCATGCCCTTCATCGTGTCGGTCGGCTTGCCAAGCGGCAGCGGGCCGTCGGAAATCACGGTGCCCTGGAACTTGCCGAGCGGGAAGCGATAGAAATATGAGGTCTGCGATTTGGCCATCGGCGCGCGCGCAAGTACGTCCGTTGCGCTCAAGCCGAGGATGCTTGTAGCGGCGAGTGCCGTTGTGCCGAGCAGGGCCTCGCGCCGCGTCAAGCTAAAATCTTTGCGATGTGTGTCGTCTGACATATCTCTGTTTCCTGAGGGGTGGAAGCGATGTCTTTTTATCATTGGAGGGCAGCGGATCACGCGGCCCGGTTGAGAATTAGCCACAGCTCAACGATTTGATCAAATCGAACACACACGGTGAGAGCCATTCTGGGACCTACTGGAGTACGCAGGTTGTGGACTAGGGCGACGGTCAGCACCATGCTCAGCGCTTGCAGGTTGGCTGGCTTGGCGAAGTTGGTCGCGCTCGGTATACGGCCATTCGGTTCGGAGTTTGGCGCATGAGTTGGGTCGATTTCTGGGATGGCAATCCATCCGTTTATGTCAGTCCGCGCCACAAGATTGAGCATTACAATTCCATTGCTGACGGTATCATCCACTACCTGCCGAGCAGTGAAGCCCGCGTGCTCGACTATGGTTGTGGCGAGGCCCTCGCAGCCGAACGGGTCGCGGCGCACTGTCGTCGGCTGACGCTCTGTGACGCGGCACCGTCAGTCGTTTCAGCCCTGACGCAACGTTACGCGGGCAATGCCGCGATTGCGTCATGTACGCCGCAGGCACTTGCCGCCCTGCCGGACGGCGCTTTCGACTTGATCGTCGTCAACTCAGTTGTGCAGTATCTTGATGAGGCAGCCTTTTCGGCTCTGCTTTCAGAATGCCGGCGTCTGCTTGTGCCTGAGGGACGTGTGCTGTTTGCCGACATCATTCCGCCAGACCTGAACCCGCTCGGAGATGCGGCGCAGCTGTTGAAGTTCTCGGCCAACCGAGGCTTCCTGATTGCGGCCGCCATTGGTTTGGTGCGCACCGCGCTGTCTGGATACACGGCGCTGCGCAAGAAATTGGGCTTTGCCAAATACAGCCACGAGGCCTTCATGACAGCACTCGCGCGCGGCGGTTTCTCGGCCGAGCCAACGCGGCCTAACCTTGGGCACAATCAACTCAGGCTCGCCTATCTTGCACGCCCAGCTACGTCTGCGGCCGGATGATTGCGTAAGAGAATGTGACGGTCTGGCCACGTCGTGCGCCGGTCAACGGGAACGTGATTTCGCCGGTCTTCGACGGTGGCTCCAAGCCCGGCCATTGCGTTGGAGTCTGCGTTTGCGTCGGCAGGTTAACGATCAAGACGCCGTGCCGCTTTAAGTCTTGGAGGGCTACACCAGGGGCCGCCTCGAGTTCCCCGTTGACGATGACAACAGGCATGCGCGACGCGTCGAGAGCCGCGAGGCCTGCCGGCCAGAAGTGCCCGGCAACGAACGTCAATGGCACGCCGGTTTCCTTGATCCAAAGCGTGCGGAACTTGGCTGCAATCTCGACCTGTGGCCACTGCCCGCGTTGGGGGCGCTTGTCGTAGGCGCGAGACCATAAATGCGCGCCGGTAAAGAGCAGGGGGGTGATCACCAGCAGTCCAACGACCGCCATGAAAATCGGCCGCACGTGCGCCGCTGTGAAATGTTGCCCGAGCATCGCAACCGTCCAGAGCCCAACGAAGCACATCATCGGCGCGGCCCAACTTGACCTGAGCCCGCTCCCAGTCACGGCCGCCGGCAGGACAACGAGCAGCAAAGGGACCCACGTCACAATGTGCAGATAACGACGCAACCGTGGAGGTACGGCGCCCAACGCCTGGGTCGGATTTTCCAGGCGCACCATGCGCTCCGCGATGGCAAGAAGGATAAACACGCCGACCATGGCAAGCACTTGCGCCGCAACAAACTTGAGGGCGTTCGATGCGCCGAGTTCAGCCCGCGCAGCAGCATGTGTCAGAGGCGCAAACGATGAGCCGCGGAGGGCAAAATACAGGGGCATCACAAGCACACCGGCCAACGCGGCGCCGAGCCACGCCTTGACGCCAAACAACCGCTGTCGCGCCTTGGCATCGTAGATCAGCCAGCCACAAGCGACCACCAACCCGAGACCAGATGACAGCTTTGCATACATCATTGCCGCAGCCAGCGCGCCTGTCGCCAGCCACCAGCCAAGCCGGTCAGTCTCGACCGCGCGCCAAAGACCGAGAAAGAACCCGGCCCAGAGCGGCATGGCCGCAACGTTGTGGTTGAACTCGACGGTCGACCAGGCGAAGTAGAAGACGCCTGAAAGCAAAAGTGTACCGGCGGCAGCCCTCGTGTCGCCCAGCAGGTCACGGCCAAGGTGATAAACCGCCCACAAGGTGGCTGCGACGAACAACTGTGAGACGAGGTAAGCGGGCCAGCCAATTGCACCGGTTAAAAGTCTCGACGCCTCAAGTGCCCAACTCGGCAAAGACGGATGTTTCAGCGAGGCCGCATGCCAGAACGGTCCATAAACGTAGGCCTCGACCACATCCAGCGGCGGCGAGGTGTAGAGCAGGGTCGGCACCAACGTCCAAAGCACGACCTGCAGCACGATTTGAAGCCGAACCATTTGGCTCGGATTTAATAGAGAAAGCCTGCCGAAGGGCAGGCTTTCGAATTCATTGTGTTCGTTTGGCATGGCGCTGCCGATTAGTGGGGCGAGGCGCCCGCGCCCCAAACGTAGATGGCGGCGAACAGGAACAGCCAGACCACGTCGACGAAGTGCCAATACCAAGCCGCAGCTTCAAAGCCGAAATGCTGTTGGGGTGTGAAGGCACCCTTCATCGCGCGGAACAGGCAGACCGCAAGGAAAATTGTCCCGATGACCACGTGGGCGCCGTGAAAGCCGGTCGCCATGAAGAACGTCGCGCCGTAAATATGACCGGAGAACTTGAACGCGGCATGGCCATATTCATAGACCTGCAGAACGGTAAAAATCGCGCCGAGGAAAACCGTCAGTGCAAGCCCCCAGATAAGGCCTTTCCGGTTATTCTCCAGCAGCGCGTGGTGAGCCCACGTCACGGTGGTGCCCGAGAGGAGGAGAATAAGTGTGTTGACCAGCGGCAGACCCCAGGGATCGAACGTTGCCACGAAGCGGCCGTCACCAGTCGGCTTAGGTGGCCAGACTCCCGAGGTTTCAATGGCGCGTTGCACCATCCCAACCATTGAGTTGGTGGTCTCGGCGTTGAGCGGGTAAACCGGCGCCGGGAACAAGGCTGCGTCGAAATAGGCCCAGAACCAAGCGACGAAGAACATGATCTCGGATGCGATAAACATGATCATGCCGTAGCGCAGATGCAACCTGACGACGGGCGTATGGTCCCCAGTATTGGCCTCCGTGATCACATCACGCCACCACAAAAACATGGTCGCGAGGACAATCATCAGCCCAACGAAGAAAATCGCCGGTCCCTTGAGACCGAACAGACCGGCGCCATTGCTGAGCGACCGCATCAGAATAATGGCACCAACGGCCATCACAAACGCGCCGACGGATCCGACCAGCGGCCACGGGCTCGGGTTGAGAATGTGATAGTCGTGATTTTTGCCTTGGCCGTCTGCCATTGAAGTCTCCATTCCCCAGGCGTGCAAGACCGGACAAAGTGCGCCAGAGTGGACTGAACCATACTGGATCGAAGCGCCGTAAGCTTTAAGCGACGCTTACCACTGGCATGGTCTTGTGCAACGCATCTCTTGGTCGCAGCAGGGGCGCTGGCGACTTGCCGTTAAGGGTGCGTTATCCGAATGCCGTTCCATGCTTTGTTCCCCAAGTTGGTCCGGCCGGTCGGTTTGTTCGTACACAGCCGTGTAGAAGCCTTCAGATCGGACGTCGGATCGGGCATATGGTGTGAGACGAAAAAACCATTTATCTGCGCGCCTCGGAAATGCCCGACTTTATGTCTAACTTGGCCACAATAGACGTTAGCCTTGAGGATAAAGTTTCAACGGACTTGGTGCACTCCAACCCGTAGCCACTCCAACCCGCCACACGCCAATACGTCGCCGCATCTGAGTACTGAAACGCCTGGACGAGAGAGAGGACGCCGACCCGAGCCCCCGAGGGTCAGCTGAAACGATCATGGCAGCCATAGCAAAATCAACCAGCGCAAAAACAACGCCCGTCATGTTGGACGGCGCGCACGGTCTAAGTCGGTACCTTGAGAAGATCCGCAAGTTTCCGATGCTCCAGCCTGATGAGGAGTACATGCTTGCCAAGCGCTGGAAAGAGCATGCGGATTCGGATGCGGCGGAGCGTCTGGTGACATCGCATCTGCGTCTCGTGGCGCGCATCGCCATGGGCTACCGCGGCTATGGGCTGCCAATGGGCGAAGTCATTTCTGAAGGTAACGTCGGCCTGATGCAAGCGGTGAAACGCTTTGAACCCGACAAGGGATTCCGCCTTGCAACCTACGCGATGTGGTGGATTCGCGCCTCGATCCAGGAATACATCCTGCGCTCGTGGAGCCTTGTTAAAATGGGCACGACGGCGGCCCAAAAGAAGTTGTTTTTCAACCTGCGCCGCATGAAGGGACAGATCCAGGCCTTGGAGGAGGGTGACCTCAAGCCCGAGCATGTCACGCATATCGCAACCAAACTTGGCGTACCGGAGGAAGACGTCGTCAACATGAATCGTCGCCTCAGCGGGGACTCGTCGCTCAACGCGCCACTGCGGGCTGACATTGAAGGTGGTGAATGGCAGGATTGGCTTGTCGATGACAAGCCAAACCAGGAAGTTGTGCTTGCCGAAAGTGAAGAGATGAGCCTGCGTCGCCTGTATCTATCAAAAGCGCTCGGCACTCTTAATGATCGGGAAAAGCGCATCTTCGAAGCCCGCCGCCTGACCGAGGAACCGGCGACTCTCGAGGATCTCTCGACGGAGTTCGGCGTCAGTCGCGAGCGCATCCGTCAAATTGAGGTGCGCGCCTTTGAAAAGGTCCAAAAGGCTGTGCAACAGGCAGCGGTCGCGTCCGAAGGGGCGTTGACGGGCTGAGCCGATTCCGAGAGACGTCAGCCAGTTGTTGGCTTTAGTGGCTGGTTCGCGCATCGCGAGCCGGCCTTTTTTTGTGGCGGTTCTGAACCTTGCACATGACGTCGACTGAA
Organism: Hyphomicrobiaceae bacterium; assembly: GCA_031409695.1. Classification (GTDB taxonomy): domain Bacteria; phylum Pseudomonadota; class Alphaproteobacteria; order Rhizobiales; family Hyphomicrobiaceae; genus JABFRJ01. Next base: position 772 of record JANNXS010000295.1, on the reverse strand, counting down.
CGCCCCGACAGCGCTAACCATAACCCAACCATTTTGCGGGCTGGGGCTCGTGCGTTGCACCGGCATCGCTATACCAGCGTGGTCAATCACCTTTGTCACCGTGGGCTCCGTCACATGCATCGTTCGCTTTTCCTTTTGCCGCCACTCGTCATGGCCTTGATGGCCACATCGGCTGCGGCTCAATCACGGAGCTGGGTGCCGTGGGGCGAAATCGGCGGCGCATCAACGACCGCGCCGCGGCCCGCGGCTCGTCCAACCGGGACCGTTGCAGCCCCGAAGCCCGCCACGCCTGCACCCATTGCCGGTGGTTCCGTGTTTGGCAGCCAGGTCGCTGGCGGGCAACTCGCGGTGCCAAAGCCCGTCAATTTTCCAGCTCAATTGCAAGGCGGACCACGCCCCAATATTTCAGCTCAAGCACCGGGCCAGGTGGCGTTCAGCGGGTATGGTGCGGGTTCAATCGTCATCGATACGGCCGCCCGCACGCTCTACTACGTCACGTCGTCGTCATCGGCGTACAAGTATCCGATCTCCGTTGGCCGCGATGGCTTCACTTGGCGCGGCACGCAAAAAGTGACATCGGTCCAATCCTGGCCCGATTGGCGCCCGCCCGCTGAAATGCGACAGCGCCAGCCCGGCCTCCCAGAAGTCATGAGCGGCGGGATTAACAACCCGCTCGGCGCCAAGGCACTGTACCTCGGTTCAACGCTCTATCGTATCCACGGCACCAACGACGCCAAGTCGATCGGTTATGCAGCGTCGTCCGGCTGCTTCC
>JANNXS010000294.1:0-5919 GCA_031409695.1 Hyphomicrobiaceae bacterium | reverse complement strand
GCGCTCGCGACGAGCCCCGGCACGACGCCTGCCACCGATCAGATTGTCTGCTCGAACCCTTACGGCGTTGCGGCCATGGTCGCCGCGGCTGGTGGCACACCGCAGTTTCTCGGTATCGCGACCGACACGCGTGAGAGCCTCACCAAGCTGATTGCCCGAGCCGCCGACGCCGACATCGTCGTGACGCTCGGCGGCGCCTCGGTTGGCGACCATGATCTGGTCGGCCCGGTGTTGCGCGAGATGGGCATGACGCTCGGCTTCTGGAAGATTTCGATGCGACCGGGCAAGCCGCTGATGTTTGGTCGGCTCGGTGCACAACGCGTGCTGGGCCTGCCGGGCAATCCTGTGTCGTCCATCATCACGGCTCAGCTGTTTTTGCTCCCGCTGGTGCGCGCGTTGCTGGGGGGCAGGTACGAAACCGAGAACAAAACAACAGCGCGCGTGGCTGTCATGCTCGCTGCTAACGGTCCGCGCACACACTATATGCGTGCTAAAAGCGTGTCCGGACCTGGCGGCGGACTCAACGTCATGCCCGTCCGTTCTCAGGACTCATCCCTTCTGGCGCCACTTGCCGAGGCCGATGTGTTGATCGTGCGCAAGATCGACGCCCCGGCTGTGCCGATGGGCGGCATGGTCGAGATCCTCCGCCTCGATCGTTGATCCACGAGACGGAACGCCAAGCTGAATAATTAAAAAACACTTGCGGAACATCGATGGAACTGCTTATCTGTTCTTGGTAAGTCCATAGAACATCCCGGGCGCGCTATTGCACCTGCGACACAACATCCACCCTACGGAACACAGGCCGCTCCATGCTGACGCAGAAGCAGAAAGATCTCCTGATGTTGATCCATCGTCGTCTCCAGGAGACTGGCGTCCCACCATCGTTTGATGAGATGAAGGATGCCTTAGAACTTAAGTCGAAATCTGGGATCCACCGGCTGATCACGGCGCTTGAGGAGCGTGGGTTTATCCGCCGCCTGCCACACCGGGCGCGCGCGCTTGAAATCATCAAAATGCCTGAAGCGTCGGCTGGTCCCGCGTCGATACATTCAGCCGCCTACGCATCGCAGCAGCCAAATACGACCCCAGGCAACCCGGAGCCACACCGTGGCTTTCAGCCCGCGATCATCGACGGCGGACAGCGCCGTCAAGTGCCGTTACCGGGTGCCCATTCCATCGATTCCCAGGGCACGATCAGCATCCCACTGATGGGCCGGATTGCGGCTGGTGTACCGATCGAGGCAATCCAGACGCATACGGCCGACATTGGCTGCCCGCCGGATCTGCTTGGGCCGGGTGAACACTTCGCCCTCGAAATCAAGGGCGATTCGATGATTGACGCCGGCATCCATGAGGGTGACATCGTCATCATCAAGCGGCAGGCGACGGCGAACAACGGCGAAATCGTCGTTGCCTTGGTCAAAAACGAAGAAGCAACACTGAAGCGCCTGCGCCGTAAAGGCGCGTCAGTCGCACTCGAAGCCGCGAATCCGAAATACGAGACCCGCATCTTCGGACCAGATCAGGTAGATATTCAGGGCAAGCTCGTCGGTCTGATCCGTAAGTACTGACGCACAGCCCCCAATCAACCAGCGAGCACCCCATTTCTAGCGCTGTTCGAGAGGACTTTCTCTAAGCAGCTCCAGAGCTTGCACCGTCACCACACGTCCGACTGACCAATAATCCGGCTGGTTCCCGCAATCAGCTTTGTTGGCTTGAGACGTGCGCACCTGACGACCCCGGTCTAAAATAGGGTTCTCTCGGATCACGACACCACTGTTGGGACCCGACCGTGGGGTTGCTGAAAGCACTTGGCCTATGCTCTACTTTTACCATGGTTAACACGTAATGGTGCCTCGAATTCTGATGAGCATTCAATGTCCAGACCAACAATCGTTGCGGGATGGTACACGCCGGACTATGCGCATTATGCGAACGCGTTGATCGCGTCGCTGATTCAACACGGCACGCCAGAGACTTTGATTCGATTTGTGTCCGTCGAGAAGCCAAACCAGGGCTGGGCTCGCAACGCCGGGCGAAAGCCATCCATGATCCTGCGCGCGATGGACGCCAACCCGGACGTCCGGTTGCTTTGGATCGACGTTGATTGTGTGGTTCGGAAAAACCCGATTCCGTTTGTCACGACCATAGAGGCGGATCTGACACTCCATTTCGTCGGTCGCATCATTGACAAGTTCGGCTACACTTTTCTAACGACGGCGACGATGGTCATCAATCCAAGCGCGAGGCCCCTGATCGAAAGATGGGCGCAGCTTGCGACAGAGTTTCCAAACGTCGATGACGAGGCGACGCTTGCGCTCGCCATCCCGCTCGAAGCAGGTGCGACGGTCGGCGTGCTTGATCCGGCGCTGGCCGACAATGATTGGAGCGAAGGCGACCGCAGCATCATTGTCCACGATACCCGCGGCGGAGGAAAGCGTCGTGGGAAATGGCTCGGGCCTGTCAAAAGGCTTCGGCGTCGCACGCGGGCGTTAAGGGTCGTACTGGGGTTGCGTGAAGCCGATATCCGTAGCCGGCACGGCAAGATCGAACGCTAGGCCTTAAAGCGCAGCTGGCGATTGTAGACCTTTGAAAATCCCGCACCGCCAAAACGAATGCCGGGAGCCAGTCACATGAATCCTACCCGCCATCCCTGGTCCTTTGTACCACACGCCGAACATAAAGCTGAAGGCCGCAGCCCAGATTGGATTGCTTGTCGCACTGACAGGCGACAAGTCCCAAGGCAACCAGCCGCACCAACTGCCAGTCGAGACTTGCCGTGCCACAAGAGAGGAAGTCGGCACTCGACCGAGCTTCGTCGCAGCAACAGGTTCGACTTCAATCTCGTTGGGCCGGATGAACGCTGCTGCCTTTGATGCGTCCGCCTGTCATGGCGTTTGGAATTGGCCTCCCTCGCGGCCATCGGCGGCCATCGGGTCCGTCCACGTTGACGGTCTACATCGACGTTGACGCAAAGACGCGCCCGCCCTGCACCGTGCCCCAGATGCGGACATCCTTGAGGTCCGCGCCGCCAATCGTCTCGGGGTCGTCTTCGAGAACGGCGAAATCGGCCCTCTTGCCGACCTCAATCGAACCGATCTCGCCGTCGAGCTTCAGGGTATAGGCTGCGCCGAGGGTTATCGTGCGAAGCGCATCGGGCACAGAGATGCGTTCGTGTTCGCCAAGGGTGCGACCGCTAGCCGTCTTTCGGTTGACCGCACACCAGGCCGTGAAAAGTGGCCCAAGCGGTGTCACGGGGGCGTCTGAATGGATGGCGAGCGGCACACCCGCGGCGAGAGCAGTCGCGCATGCATTCATGCGCTCGGCGCGCTCTGGTCCAACAGTCAGCGCGTGGTGCTGGTCGCCCCAATAGAAGTGATGGTTCGGAAACAAATTGACGCACATGCCGAGCGCCTTCATGCGCCGGAATTGCGCGGCGTTCGCCAGCTGGCAATGCTGCAGCGTGATTCTGTGGTCAGGGGTTGGATGCGTTTTGAGCGCCGTCTCCAGCGTGTCGAGCACAAGCTCCGTCGCTTCATCACCGTTGGTGTGCGTGTGCACCTGCACGCCCAGTTGCAGTGCGGTTTCGAGCGCCTCTCGGAGATGCTCTGGCGTCACGTACCACAAGCCCGGCCCAGCGCCGTTGTAATAGCCGGGCCAGCGCAGCCGCGCTGAAAAGCCCTGGATCGACCCGTCGACGACGATCTTGACGATGCCAAAGCGCATGAGATCGCGGCTCTTCGCCCGCAATCCCGCGGCGTGTTCGATGGTCGCCTTCGGGCCGAGGTCGCGCATGACGCGGAGCGAGACAATACGGGCCGGAAAATCCGGCTCTTCAGCCAGCCGCACCATCATGGCGACCGCCGGCTCCGGCAGTAGGTTTGCGAGGTCGGTCGCTGTTGTGACACCATTGCGCACACACAACCGCGCGAAGTCGCGCACGCCAGGTTCGTCTGCCGCCAACAAGCCGCGGTCTAGGCCGACATGGCGGCCGAGCGGCGTCATGGAGTCGGGGCCTTTCATTTCGCCGGTTGGCAAACCGTCCGCGCCAAGTGGCACCCCGGGATGATTGACGCCAGGCCGCAGCATGCCTGCGAGCTCAAGCGCCTTGGTGTTGACATTCATGATGTGGCCGCTGGCGTGCAGGATGCCGATCGGCCGATCGGCTGAGACAAGGTCAAGGTCGGCGCGCGTTATGCGCTTTCCGTCCGGGTAGTAGATGGGATCCAGCGCCCAGCCGGTTAGTGGGCCATCGGCGGATTTGGCGTGTGCTTGGCTCAAGCGTGCGATGACGTCGTCCACCGTCCGTACACCGCTCCAGGTCTTGCCATTGGGGTCCATGCGATCGAAGTAGCCGCAATAGACGAACCGCCAAAAGGTACCCTCGGAGGCGTGGCTGTGGCCCTCGACGAGGCCCGGCATCAGCACCTTGTCGGCGAAACGGTTGTCGACCTGATGGGCGCCCCAGCCCTGCAACTCGGCTAGCGACCCGACACCAAGAATGCGCCCCTCACGCACCGCCACATGCGTCGCGTACGGGCGCGACGGGTTCATCGTGATGATCTTCTTGGCGGCGTAGATGGTGGTGGTCATGGGCGTGCCGGTTGCGGTCGTTACGACGCCCTATCGTGTGGCAGATGACGGCAACACGCAACCGGCGTGATGGGGGACCCGACCCGCGTCTGCAGGTGGGTGCTGCAGAACGACTTTCGGCTTGGTGGTGGACGGTGGTGTTATACAGAAGCCGTCATTGGGCAAGTTGGGTTATGCACGGCTCACATCGAGACGGACTATGTCTGTTAGCTGGAGGATCGCGATGGTCGGTCATGCCACATTTTTGGACCGCGTCTGACGTAGCTACCGGGCTCCGGAGCGACAGGGGGGTGACGCGTGGATATTGTGCCAGACATTTCCGAAATCGAAGTTGCGATCGCTCAGGCGGATCACCCCGATCCGTACGGCCTCGGAGCTGCATTTCGCTCCAAAAAGCCAGGTAAAACCGATAGCAAATGGAATTTGCTTCAAGACATTTTCCATATGATGTTGCACGCGAGAAGCGCGGCCGATCCGTTTAGGCCGATAAGTACACGCGACAATATGAGAAGCTTTCTTCCTGCCGATCTGGACGATCAGCAACTTGACGCACTTGCGACAGTATTCCCTGGGCCCACCTCACCGGTTTACCGCGCACGAATTGGGGACGTGCTTTGGCTCCAGCGGCGCGACGTATCTGCTGGTCGTGTAGCGGCAGAAGCTTACCTCGTGGCGGCACGCTTGTTGGAGTCAACAGTTCGATCCAGCGAAGCGATTAAGCACTATGAGCGTGGGCTTCGACTTGCCGCACAAATCAGCAAGAAGGGGTCCGAGTTCGAGCAAGCTATCGCAATTATCCTGCATCGAGTTCGAAACACTTCGGATGGGTCTGATTTCCTGCGAGCGCAGCTCCTAAGCCTTATGCATGAGTTTCGTTCCGGCGATTCCAAAGAACTTGCCGCTCTCGCCATCAAGTCTGCAACAGCCCTTAGATCCGAACACAACCAAGCTACCGCAAGGTTCGCCTACGAGGTCGCGGCGAAACTCCATCATCGCGCAAAGGAAAGCGAACTCGCCGAAATGGCGCGAATAGCAATTGCCGAGACTTTTATCGAAGAAGCCGACATGGCCGCAAACTCCATGGCCGAAAACGCGTTCCTTCGAGATGCCATCCAACTGTTTCAGAAGATTCCATCCTGCAAAGACCGCCTCGCACCTCTTCGGGATCGTCTGCGCAAGTCCGGCAGTGCTGCTGTTGAGAAAATGCAAACTTACGAGCGAACAATTGATGTCTCGGGTTTCAACAAAGCGATGCGCGCCGCTGTCGAGGGGAAGACTTTAGAAGACGCACTTTTTGCCTATTGTCTCGGTGCTGGGTTCCTT
>JANNXS010000293.1:0-12660 GCA_031409695.1 Hyphomicrobiaceae bacterium | reverse complement strand
TGCTGCGTGAAGCACTCAAGTCCGACAACAAGGACATGATCGCCCAGAAGACACAGGCCTTGGCGCAGGCATCAATGAAGATCGGCGAAGCGCTTTATGGTGGTGGTGCAGCTGGTGCCACGCCCGGCGGGGACACGGGTGGCCATGGTGGGTCGTCAAAGGGTGGCAAGAAGGACGACAATGTCGTCGACGCCGACTTCGAGGAAGTGAAAGACGACAAGAAGAAGAGTGGCTGATGCCACGACCTCGGGGCGCCCGGTGACGCGGTCGCCCCGGGTATTCGGCCCGACGGCTCAGGGACACACGGCTCGGATGTGTAACGACGGGGTGACCCGGCCAGGACATGCGGCGAGAGGCATGGGCACCCTTCATATGTGCAACTCGCCATCAACTGGCGTCTCCCAGTCGGCGCGCCCGGCACTTCGGCGTGCGAGACCTGAAGCCACGTTACGTGCGGCACTCTCATTGGGTCTGGCGCTTTGGCTTCTCATGCCCCAGGCCTTGGCTGAAATTTCTGCAGACGACCTCGGTCGCATTCAGCCGCTGGCGTTGACCCTTGAGCTTGAAATCGCGGCGGCCGACGCGATCCGGCGCAAGGACGTGCAAGCCATCGCGGCTTTGGCAGCCAACATCCGCAAGGCCGACGTCAGGCTCTTGGCCAAAGCACCGACGGTCCTTGGATCGCGGCGCTTGGCCGATAGACCGTACGGTGCCGGCCTCACGGCTTGCCACTATGCCGGTCTGACCTTACGCCTCGCCATCGTCGGGCTGGCTGACGGAATCATCAAACCACGTGTGAAAGTCGATCTTATCGACACGATCCCCCCGGCGCTGACCGACCAGTTTGCGGCCCACATGCAACGCTGCGAACTTCTGGAACGCAGCACCCCGAGCACGCGCAAGATCGGTGGCTCCTGTCTTATTGATGGCCGCCGCTGCCGAGAGAGTGAGCGATGACGTTCCTCGGCGCACGTCCAAATCAGTATTGCGGGAATGGCAGTTGTCGTCGGGGTTGCAGTTACGCCCAGGTCGGTACAACAGCCCTTGAATTACCGACCATAAAGCGACACTTCACATCCAGAGTCTTCGCGACTGGCACTCCCGCACCGTTTTGATGCAAGGCCAGCCCGCAACCGAGTGATCACGATGGCGAAACGCGACTACTACGAGACCCTCGGCGTCGCCCGCGGCGCAGGCGAAGCCGACCTGAAGGCCGCCTTCCGCAAGCTTGCCAAGGAGCATCACCCGGACAAGAATCCTGGCGACAAGAACGCTGAAGTGAAATTCCGGGAGTTGGCTGAGGCCTATGAGGTTCTGAAGGACCCACAAAAGCGCGCGGCTTACGACCAATTCGGGCACGCGGCGTTTGAGGGAGGACGCGGTGGTCCGGGAGGCCCGGGCGGCTTTGGGCCAGACTTTGCCTCATCCATGTCGGATATCTTCGACGACTTGTTCGGCGAGTTCATGGGTGGGCGGCGCGGCGGACGCTCGCGCGATGGCCGGGAGCGCGGCGCGGATCTGCGCTACAACATGGAAATCAGCCTCGAGGAGGCATTCAACGGCAAGACCGCGCAAATCCGCGTGCCGACATCCGTCAGTTGCGAAACCTGCAAAGGCATTGGCGCCAAACCCGGCACGCAGCCTTCAACCTGCGCCATGTGCGGCGGACAAGGCAAAGTGCGCGCAAGCCAAGGCTTTTTTACCATTGAGCGCCCTTGCCCGTCCTGCCAGGGCCGCGGTGAGATGATCACCGACCCGTGCACGTCGTGCACCGGTTCCGGTCGCACTATGAAAGAGGTGACCCTCTCAACGCCGGTTCCAGCCGGCGTCGAGGATGGGACACGCATTCGTCTGGCCGGCCAGGGCGAAGCCGGACTGCGTGGCGGCCCGGCAGGTGACCTTTACATCTTTCTCTCGGTCAAACCGCACGACGTGTTCCAGCGCGATGGCGCCAACATCTTCTGTCGCGTACCCATCCCCATGACCACGGCCGCGCTCGGTGGCCAGATCGATGTGCCGACGGTCGATGGCGGCAAGACACGATTGAAGGTCCCTGAAGGGTGCGAGGCCAGCAAGCAGTTCCGCCTTAAAGGCAAAGGCATGCCCGTCCTCCGCTCGAAAGTGTTCGGCGACATGTACATCCAGGTCGAGGTGGAAACGCCGAAGAACTTGTCCGCGCGCCAGCGCCAACTGCTGGAAGAGTTCGAGAAGGCATCCCACAAGGACAACAGCCCCGACAGTCACGGCTTCTTCTCAAAGGTCGCGAGTTTTTTCACCGATAAGCAGGGATAGCCTCGCGGGGCAATTCAGTTCTCGACTTCGACACCACCTCAACTGTCATCCTGCCCCACTTGTGGGCAGGCCCCATTTTGAGGCCGGGGCAATGAGACTGAATTGTCTGATCGCGCTGAAGAAAGGGTCCCGCCCACCTCCTGCATCGCACGCAAAGCATGTCGTGCAGGATGACAGTTGTGCTTGTAGTTTGCCTTTTGAACCAGTCGAAAAATCGAGAATTGAATTGCCCTGGGGAGGCTGGTCGGCGCCTCACGCAACGAACGTGCGGGCGCCGTCAGCCAGAACCTTTGGCAGGTGTGTATAGATGTAGCGACAGCCGCTCGCGCGAACAGTCGCGAGCGTTGTGGCATCGGCGGGCATACCCGCGGTGCGTTCTGCGCCAGTGATTTTGGCTAGTGTCTCGGCGATGGCGCGGGCAACCGATGCCTCGCGCGGATTGCCCGGATGTCCCATCGACTGGGACAAATCCGATGGGCCGATGAAGATCACGTCGATTCCGTCGACGGCGAGGATCTCATCGATGTTGGCTACAGCGTCACTGTGTTCAATCTGGACGGCGATCAGCGTTTCGGCGTTCTGCCGCATGGCGAAATCGGGCATCTTGCCACCCATTCCCCAGCGGTCAGGCCGTGTTCCCGCCGCAAGACCGCGTGCGGCACCTGGGCCAAACTTCACGGCCGAAACCACGCGGCGCGCGGCGTCTGCCGAATTTACATGGGGAACCTGAACACCGTGCGCGCCACGATCAAGCATGGACTGAATGTCCGCAGGGTGGTTCGAACGCGGACGTGCAATCGGCGTGATGCCTGACGCATCCGCAGCCATACACATCACCTCGACATCGGCGAGCGAGAGGGATCCGTGCTCGCAATCGAGCAAGACCCAATGGAAACCGGCATAGGCCAGCATCTCCACGATCTGTGGGCATGGAAACATCAGCGAGCAGCCAAGTGCCGTCTCACCCCGGCTGAGGCTTTGCTTCATCGTATTGGTGCGCATGACCGGGGTTGCTCCTGCAGGTTTCGGCATCGGTTCCGAACCATGCAGACCGCGTCAGGCCTCACGCAAGTGGGCGAGACGCAAGTGGGCGAGACTCAATTGGAAGCCGCTATTTGCGCGCAAGCAGTTTCTCACGCAGCGAGCGGAGTGCTCCACCGGCACCGCTCGCCGCGGGGGCAGGCGCGGTCGCGGCGCTTGGTTGGCGCATACTGGCCGAGCCTGGCGCCGCAGCCGACGTCGGCAAGGCAAGATCGCGTCGCAAAAGACTGCCAGCGGCGCGCGGTTGCGGTGCTGCCGTGGCGGCGGCCGTCGCAGCAGGTCGAGCGCTGCCGATGTCTCCCGGCTCCGTGCGACGCGGCAACCGCGAACTGAGCGCGGTTGGCCCCGGTTGGGTTGCCCGAGGTATGGCTGGCGTTGGATCTGGCGCGGCGACTTCGCTGTCAGCGGCGAACTCGTCGTCTGCGAGCGGATGTGATGCGTCAGTGTTGACTGTGCCCATGGCGTCGGCAAGCATTGCAAGGCTCTGCGACATGAGATCATTGGAGCCCGACGACGAAGCACGCCACCGCTCAACAATGCCGTCGAGGAAGCCTTCGTCGCCGACAGAGCGCTGCCATTTTTCAGAGAAGCGCGCCGTCGATGAGCGCGGCATGCAATTCTTGGCGAGCTCGTCGAACTTGATGCGCACCGGCAATGCGACACCGTCACCGAAGGCGATGGCTTCGCGCTGACCGAGGGCTGGCAAGAATTCAAGCAGGCCCTGGCCGGTGTCCGAGATCGCCGAGGTAACGATTTCCTGGTCGCGGTCGTTGGACATGCGGAGTGCGAACACGGTGTTGCACTGCGAAAGGATGGTCGGGTCGATTTCCGACGGCCGCTGCGTGACGATGCACAGCGAGGCGCCATACTTACGGCCCTCTTTGGCGATTTTGGCGATGGCGCGCTTGCACGGCTCAAAGCCCATGCTGGAGTTAAGCGGCACGTAGCGGTGCGCCTCTTCACAGACGAGCGTGACGGGCACGGCGCCTTCCGACCAGAGCGCAAAATCAAACGTCATGCGGCACAGAACCGACACGACGACGTTGACGACTTCATGCGGGATTCCGGTCATTTCCAGAATGGTGATCGGTTTGCCCGCGACGGGCACACGGAAAATGCGGCCAAGAATCTGGGCCATGCTGTCGTGCACGGTGAGGGAGCCGAACATGAACGCATAGCGTGGGTCCTGGCAGATATATTCCAGGCGCTGCTTGATGTTGCGGTAAGGCGAGATGTCTTTTTTGTTCTCGAGTTTGCCCATGCGATCGTCAATGAGGGCCAGCAAATCCGACGTGCGATAAGGCACCGGCGTATCGACCGTGTACTTGGTTTCCGGGTTCAGACCCTTGCGCAGTGAGGCCTGCGATTTTGCGTCGGCGCGGCTCGTCGTATAGCGCCCCTTCGCCATCGGGATCAGTTCCTGCAGCAGTTCGATTTCCTGCTTGCGGTCAGCCGTATTGCCGAGCACGACCTCGATGAACTCTTCAAACGTCAGCAGCCAGTAGGGCAGCTGCATGTTGCGCGGCGAGACGACTTCGCCCCACTCGGGGAACGCTGTTGAATACTCGTTGTGTGGGTCGAGCAGCACCAAGTGAGCGTTCGGGTTTTCCTTCAGGATCGCGCGCAGAATGAGTGCCGTCGTGCACGATTTACCGGTGCCGGTGGTGCCGAGAATGGCGAAGTGTTTGCCCAGGAGGTCGTCGACCTTGACCATCGCCGGAATGCTTGAGTCCTGCCGAATGCAGCCAACGCGCACTGAGCCCCGGGTGTCGCCCATAAAGGCCATTTCGAGTTCGGGCTTGGAGGCGACGCGAACGCGATCACCAAGTGTCGGATAAACTGTGACGCCGCGATTGAAGGAGCCGGCTTTTCCATCGCGCGGGCGCCAAAGCTCGCCAACGAGGCCGAGTTCTGCGATCCAGATTTCCGCATCGCCCTCGCGCTGCGCCGGCACCGGGACGGACAAGGCCGAGACGATGGCAAGCACGACGGTGTTCATGGTGTCGATAGCAAGCAAGGTGCCCATTTCAGGGCGATGCGACGGGCTTTTGGCGCGCATGTCCGTTCCGGGCAAAGGCGTGCCGCCGTCCAACAGCACGATAGCCTTTGATCCCGTGACCGACACGATGCGGCCAATCGAGAGATCAAGCAGCCTCTGGGAGCCAGGTTGTTCGTTGAGAAGTGGCGCTGTGATGTTCATGGTAGTCTCGGTCTGATTTTGGGTGAAATCGCGTTTGGCTCAGGCGGACATCGCAGCTGTCGAAGACATAAACTGTTCGGGCAGGCCCGAGACGAGATGGGGCGGTGGGAGCGAAATTGAGACTTCCGAGCCCTGACCCTTAATCGACGTGATGCGCAGACCACCGCCGTGAAGTTCAACGAGCGCTTTTGCGATCGGCAGTCCGAGGCCTGTGCCCTCACGCCAGCGGGTTTTGCCACCGTCAACCTGTCCGAAGGGCGTCAGCGCGACCAGGATTTCCTCCTCAGTCATGCCGATACCGCTGTCACGCACGATGATGGTTGCACCTCCATCCTTGAGACGCCGCCCCTCAACGGCAACGGTGCCACCGGCTGGCGTGAATTTGATCGCATTCGAGATCAGGTTGGTGATGATCTGGCGCAGCTTGACGGAATCGCCTTTGACAACAGGCACATCGGCCGCAACATCCACTTCAAGATGGATCGAGGCCTCTTGGGCGGTCAATCGGAACGAGGCGGCTGAAACGGAGATCACCTCTTCCACGTCAATTTCACGATTGTTCAGTGTGTATTTTCCACTTTGGATCTTTGAGATATCGAGAATATCGTTGATGACCGCCAACAGGTGGCCAGCCGCATCCTGAATAAGGGTCGAATATTCAACGATGTCAGCATCGACGAGTTTGCGCTGATCCTGTTGGGCGAGCAGCTTCGAAAAGCCAATGATCGTGTTGAGCGGTGTGCGCAGTTCGTGACTCATGTTGGCGATAAATTCTGACTTCACGTTGCTCGCCAGCTCCGCTTCGATGCGGGCGGAATGCTCAGCGACGCGGGCACGATGGCGCAAGACGGCGTCACCCAGAAGCGAGGCGTACTCGTTCATCAGGGACGGAGACTTGGCCTTACCGGCACCAATAGCGCGGTTCATCATGATGGTGGTTCCGCTGCAGTCTACGGACAATTGTTCCGACATTAGCGGCGCAGCATCTAATTTGCGGTTAATGCCGCCTTGTGAAAATCGATTGAAAACCAATACATTGCACTGTGTTACTCCAAAGTTTTACTCAACTCTCAATTTGCCCGTGCGTCGGAGCGCGATGGCACCCCAGCCCAATTCACAGAAGGTCTGGCAAAGTGGAACTGCTTCACCAGATCCCAAAGCCGTGGTCTAAGCACGACTTCAACGGACCGAGCGAGCGACCCCATGCGCATACTTTTGACAAACGATGACGGCATCGATGCCCCCGGGTTGCATGCGCTCCGCGAGATCGCGGGCCAACTGTCGGACGACGTCTGGGTGGTCGCGCCGGAGGTCAACAAATCCGGTGCCGGGCACTCGCTGTCGCTGAACGAACCCTTGCGCATGCGTGAAATCGGCGAGCGCGCCTTCGCTGTGCGCGGCACACCAACGGACTGTGTGATCATGGGGGTGCGGCATGTGATGGCCGGAAAACCGCCTGATCTGGTACTTTCTGGCGTGAACCGCGGGGCCAACATGGCCGAGGACGTCACGTACTCAGGCACCATCGCTGGCGCGTTCGAGGGCACACAGATCGGCATCCGATCCATCGCACTCTCGCAGGCCTATGGTTTCGAGACAAAGACCGACCCGCAATGGTCCTGTGCGATTGCGCACGGGCCTAGCGTGATCCGGAAGTTGATCTCTTTTGACTGGCCAGCCGGCGTGCTCATGAACGTGAACTTCCCGGACACCGAACCAGCTCTGGCCAAGGGGCCAAACATCACGCGGCAAGGCAAACGCGAAAACGACTTGCTCGGCATTGATGCGCGCCACGACACCTGGGGCAATCCCTATTATTGGCTCGCCTACGAGCGTCGCCGCTCCAATACCACCCCGGATACGGACTTGTGGGCTATCTATAACGGCCATATCTCCGTCACGCCCCTGTCGATGAACCTGACGCATGGGCCAACCAGCGAAACACTCAAATCTCTGTTTAGATCATGAAGTTTTGGGCATGAGGCTTTGGGCATGAGCACGGCCGCACACCTCATCGCCGTCGACTGGGGCACAACCTCCTGCCGCGCGAGCTTACTCGATGCGCGCGGCGGCGCCATGGCACGCCTTGGGGACGCGCCCGGCATTCTCTCCGTGCCGGATCGAAAGTTTGCCGAAACGCTGGCGGCGCTGGTTTCGCCTTGGCGCAAGGCTCACGGCCGCGTGCCTATTTTACTGTCCGGCATGATCGGTAGCCGGCAGGGCTGGACGGAAACAATGTATGTGCCGTGTCCGGCTGGTGTGCCTGAAATCGCAGCCAGTCTTCTGACAGTTGCGCCGCATGGCCTCGATACCGATCTCGGCGATATCAGGATTGTACCAGGCCTCGACACGTCGAATGCCGGTGTCCCCGACGTCATGCGCGGCGAGGAAACGCAAATCTTTGGTGCGGGCGTCGTCGATGGGCTCTGCGTTCTGCCGGGCACGCATTCGAAATGGGCGACCGTCAGCCGCGGGCGGATTGAGCAGTTCGCGACTTATATGACCGGCGAAGTGTTTGCGGCCCTGCGTGACCACACGATCCTTGGTCGATTGATGCTTCAAACCGACAAAGCATCGACGACGGATGTTTCGCCAACATTCCTCGATGCCGTAAAAACCGGCGCGGCCGCCGGTGGCCCCGGAACGCTGCTACATCGCATTTTCTCAACCCGCACGCTTGGCCTGTTCAATCGCATGCCGCCCGACGCTCTTGCTGACCATCTCTCGGGGCTGTTGATCGGCGCTGAGATCGCGGACGCGGCGCATGGCAGCAGTGGGTTAGGTGGCCGCATGTCGGGTAGCAAACGCCTGATCACCGTCATTGCCAATGAAGCGCTCACGAAACGCTACGTCGCAGCGGCGCAAATCCTTGGACTGTTGGCCCACGGTGCGCCCGCAACGTGCGCCGAACGCGGCGCGTTTGCCATCGCCAAGGCTGCCGGGGTTGTTCGAGGCACCATCACGACATGATCCGTGTCGATCGGCAGGCTGTATGAAAGACCTAACACGCTCCTGGGTCGCGGTTCTGGTCGCAACCATGGCGTTGCAGGCGGTCGCCTCTTTTCTACTGCGCTTACCCCCGACAATTGCGCCCTACCTCACAGCCACGGCCGGCCTCGATCAGGCAGCCATCGGCTATCTGTCGATGCTGAGCACCGGCGGGTCGATGGTGTTTTTGTTTGTCGGTGCACCCTTGATCCGCCGCTTTGGCAGTATCCGTTGTTTGCAGATGGGGACGGCGGCTGGGCTTGCTGGAATGCTGCTATTCACCGTGCCGCAACCGGCGGCGATCGCGCTCGCGGTGTTTATGCTTGGGCTCGGATACGGGCCGTCGCCCGGGGCTGGCAGCGATATCCTGCAACGCTATGCGCCCACGCACCAGCGCAGTCTCGTGTTCTCGATCAAGCAAGCCGGTGTGCCAATCGGCGGCGTGTTAGCCGGTTTCATACTCCCGCCCGCCATCACAGCCTATGGCATCTGGGGCGCGATCGGTTGCAGTCTTGTGATCGGCGCAACGGTCATAGCTTTGGTGCAGCCACGACGCGCGGAAGTCGATGCTGGACGCCAGCCAGACGCGCCTATCGGCATCAGCGCGCTGCTCAGCCCAAGCAATATCATGGCCCCGGTGCGCGCCGTGACACGTACGCCAGCCCTCCTTCGGCTCGCCTTATCGGGCATGTGCTACGCGCTGTGCCAGGGCACGTGGTTCGCTTTCCTGGTCACCTATCTGGTGGTGAAACTTGACTACTCCCTGGCGCTCGCCGGGGCTGTGTTTGCTGTCACCCAGGCAACCGGTATTTTCGGCCGCATCGCGCTCGGCTGGTTGGCCGACAGGCGCGGTTCAGCGGGCGACGTTTTGGCGGCCGCTGGCGTTGCATCTGCTCTCTGTTCGCTCGCGCTCGCCCTCTCGTCACCGGCGTGGCCCGTTTGGTCGATTTTCATACTCGCGGGCATTTCTGGCATCGCGGTGTCCAGCTGGAATGGCGTCCAGATCGCCGAGATGGTGCGCATTGCGCCAGGCGAAATCCACACGACCATCGCCGGTGCCACGGCCATCGTGTTCCTCGGCTACATGACCGGCCCACCGCTTTTTGCGCTGTTGCTCTCAGCCAGCGGCCGCTACGACATCGGGTTCACGTGCGTCGGGTTCGTTGGCGGTGTGGGCGCGGTGTTGGCGAGCGCAAGGCGCTAGCCAACATCGGTTAGTCTCGTCGGCGACGTGCGCACAGAATTGCGAAGGCAACGGTCAGGAACGGCCACTCTCGCGTGACAAAGTCCTGAGGCTGGTGTCTTAAGGCGCACCCATCCACGTTGGCCTGGACAGACCCGTGACGACACCAGCAAGACCACTTCGCTATGGCATCATCGGTGCGGGCCTGATGGCACGCGAACACGTGCGCAATCTCGCTCTGATCCCGGGCTCCCAGGTGACAGCCATTGCCGATCCCGTCAAAAGCTCCCAAGACCTATGCGGACAGGAGGTCGCGACCCACTTGAATGGCGACCCGTTGATTTTTGAAGATCACAAGTCGATGCTGGACCGAGGCCTCTTCGACGTGCTGATCGTCGCGAGCCCAAACGATACGCACAAAGCCATCCTTGACGACGTTTTCGCCGCCAAGACCGCTTATCCGATCCTTTGCGAAAAACCGATTGTCACCCGGTTTGAGGACATCGCCTCGACTGCCGCCGCCGCCAAGGCCCACAAGGCGCCGGTTTGGACCGCGATGGAATATCGCTACATGCCACCGGTGCAGGAACTGCTGCGAGAGGTTCGCTGCGGGACGGTCGGCCGGCTGCAGATGTTGACCATCCGCGAGCATCGGTTTCCGTTCCTGCCCAAGGTCGGCGATTGGAACCGGTTCTCCGCGCGCACGGGAGGAACGCTGGTCGAGAAGTGTTGCCACTTCTTCGATCTGATGCGTTTCATCATCCAGAGTGAGCCGGTGCGCGTCTTTGCGTCTGGTGCTGCCGACGTAAACCACCGCGACGAACGCTACGGCGGCCGCCAACCCGATATCATCGACAACGCCCTCGTGATTGTCGAGTTTGCCAATGGCGTACGCGCATCCCTCGATCTGTGCATGTTCGCCGAGGGTGCCTACTTCCAGGAGGAGATCGCGGCCACGGGCGACACTGCGCGGGTGCAAACATACATCCCCGTGGCCAGCAATCATTGGCCGGACGACGGTCGCGAGCGCCACGCAGAGATTGAAATTTCACCCCGCATGCCTCAAAAACCCATTCGCCGCGCAGTCGAGGTCGACGCCGCTGTTTTGAAAGCTGGCAATCATCATGGCTCCACATATTTCCAGCATCTTGGCTTTCGGCGCGCGGTGCTGGACGGTGGGGTGGTCGAGGTGACGGTTGAGGATGGTCTGAAGGCTGTGGCCATGGGACTTGCCGGCGAGCGTTCGATCGCCGAAGGGCGGGCTGTTATGGTCGCGGGCTATGAACTGACATGATTGGGCTTGGGATTACTCAATGACCGACTACGACATCATTCTGGTTGGCGGCGGGTTGGCCAACGGGCTGATCGCGGATCGGGTGCACGCCGCGCGGCCGGAGCTGCGAGTGCTGGTCATTGAGCAAGGCCCGACACTTGGCGGAAACCATACATGGTCGTTCCACGACACTGACATCACGCCTGAACAGCATGCTTGGCTCGCGCCTTATGTCATGCACCGCTGGGCACGGCAGGAGACGCGTTTTCCTGGGCGCGCCCGCGTCCTCGATACAGGGTATTGTTCGGTACCCTCCGACCATTTCCACAGCCTCCTATTGGGCAAACTCGGCTCACGCATCCGGTTGAACATGGATGTCGTCGACATCACGCCGTCACGTGTGACGCTGGCAGACCAATCCACCCTGACGGCGCGCTGTGTGATCGACGGACGCGGCCCCCGGCACGACCCGGCGCTGGCGTTGGGCTTCCAGAAGTTCATCGGCCGCGAAGTCGAGACAGTCGCGCCGCACGGGCGCGAATGGCCGATCATCATGGATGCAACCGTGTCGCAAAAGGATGGCTATCGCTTTGTCTACACGCTGCCGCTCGATGAGCGTCGCTTGTTGATTGAAGACACCTATTACTCTGACCGACCCGATCTCGATCTGTCACATCTGCGCGGCGGCATCGACGCCTATGCGGCAGCACAGGGGTGGCGGATCGCGCGAGATGTGCGTGAAGAGAGCGGTGTACTCCCGATTGTGCTGGCGGGCGATATGGACACGTTCTGGGCGCGCGATCAGGGCCAGCCGCGGGTCGGCTTGCGCGCCGGGTTGTTTCATCCAACCACCGGGTATTCTCTGCCGGATGCCTTGCGCCTGGCTGAAAAAATCGCGGCCGCGCCAGAAATCACTTCGGATGTGATCGCGGCACTGATCGCCAACTATGGGCGCAAGTTGTGGGCCGATCGTGGGTTTTTCCGGCTCTTGAACAGGATGCTGTTTGTCGCCGCGACACCAGGTGAACGGGTTGGCGTCATGGCGCGCTTCTATGGACTTTCGGAACCCTTGATCCGGCGCTTTTACGCGGGCGAACTGACCTACGCCGACCAACTGCGCATTGTTTCGGGCAAGCCGCCGATCCCGATCTCGGCCGCGGTGCAGTCTTTCCCCGCCAGCAGCGGCTGGCGCTTTGCGCGTGCAAACGAAGGCACGAAATGACGGTAAGCCCGAAATGACTGTAGGCAAGAAATGACTTTGGCCGACCCCATCGTCAACATGGCGGCCGAGCGCATCGCCAAGGGCTCGAAGAGCTTTGCGGGTGCGGCAAGGCTGTTCGACACCGAGACCCGCGCGAGTGCGTTCATGCTCTATGCGTGGTGCCGCCATTGCGACGATGAGATCGACGGGCAGGTGCTCGGGTTTGCGCGCAAGCAATCCCGCCGCTCGCCGCGCGACGTGCTGGCTGAGCTGCGCGAGAAGACGACCGCGGCCACCGAAGGCAAGGCTGCGGAGCCGATTTACATCGGCTTGCAGCGCGTCGTGCAGAAGCATGCGATACCGGCTGTGCATCCGCTGGAGCTGATCCGCGGCATGGAGTTGGACGTTGAAATGGAGACCGCCGGGCGGCGTTATCGCCACCGCAATGAGCTGCTTGAGTATTGCTATCACGTGGCAGGGTG
>JANNXS010000292.1:0-3919 GCA_031409695.1 Hyphomicrobiaceae bacterium | reverse complement strand
CGTCGGATCGGCCTTCGCGGCGTTGTAGGCTTTCTCCAGCTCCAGAATCAGCGGCATCAAAGTCTCGGCCACGAAGCGACCGCCGAATATGCCGAAAAAGCCCTTGTCGTCCGGCCCCGTGCGATAGCTGTTTGGGCTCACGGTAACCGAGCCAGTGGCCGCCATCGGTTTTGCACTTGGGGCTTTGGCTTTCGACGTCTTGCTGGCCATGTTCGGTCTCCTGTCTGTCCAATACAGGATCGGTGCGGACGGGCAAGACTTGGGGACAATGTGCCCGCGTCAAATGGAGGCTGGGGCGATGGGGCGTTTAGGTGGTGCCGGTTGAGGGGATTGAACCCCCGACCTTTGGTTTACAAAACCACTGCTCTACCGCTGAGCTAAACCGGCTTATCGCGGCTGTCTAAACCAACGTCGCACCGACTGCAACTCATCCTCCACCATGTCGCGCCTGAGCGCCGGTCGCCTGAAATTGCGGCTAACAGATGCAAGAAGGCTTGGCTGCAAGGCGCGGCCGCGCTTATGCTCTGCAGTGCTTTGTCCACAGGTCCCCCATGCCCATCCATTTCACGCCCGAAGACATGTTGTCCCGTCGCGCAGCTGCGTGTGCCGCCATGAAGGCGCGCGGGCTCGACGCGCTGCTCATGTTTCGCCAGGAGAGCATGTATTACCTGACCGGCTACGACACTTTTGGCTATGTGTATTTCCAGTGCCTCGTGCTGACCGCCAGTGGAGAGACCGGGCTCGTCACGCGCGCGCCTGATCTGCGGCAGGCCAAGTACACCTCAGATGTGCGCGATGTGCGAGTCTGGGTCGATCAGGTCGGCGCGCAGCCGGTGCAGGATCTGAAAGTTTTGTTGCAGGACATGGGTCTGCGCGGCGGGCGGCTCGGTGTTGAGTACAACGCCTACGGTCTGACGGCGGCCAACGGCAAGGTGCTCGACCGCGGCCTCAATGAGTTCGCGCGGCTCTCTGACGCCTCCGACCTCGTCACGCAGTTGCGCCTCGTCAAATCGCCAGCCGAGATCGCCTTCGTCCGCCGCGCCGCCGAATTGGCGGATGCCGCGTGGATGGCCGCGGTCAACACGGCGAAAGCGGGCGCGTTCGAGGGCGACATTCTGGCCGCCATGCATTCAGCCGTGTTCCAGGGCGGTGGCGATGACCCCGGCAACGAATTCATTATCGGCTCGGGTCCGGGCGCCATGATGTGCCGTTACTTCACCGGCCGGCGAAACCTTGATGCTAGCGATCAATTGACACTCGAATTCGCGGGCACCTACCGGCACTATCATGCCTGCCTGATGCGCACCCTGCGGATCGGGACGCCACCCCCACGGCAGACCGAGTTGTTCGCTCGCGCCAAGGATGCGCTGCTCGCGTGCGAAGCGGCCATGATACCTGGTAAAACCGTTGGCGATGTGTTCCAGGCCCATGCCGACACGCTGGATGCCGCGGGCCTCGGTGCCTATCGCCTCAACGCCTGCGGCTATTCTCTCGGCAACACGTTTGCGCCCAATTGGATGGATTGGCCGATGATCTTTGCGGCCAACCCACAGGTGCTTGCGCCCGGGCAGGTGTTTTTCCTGCACATGATTCTGTTTGACGATGAGACCGGCCTTGCCATGACGCTCGGTCGCACGAGCCTTGTCACGGAGACCGGTTCCGAGGTTTTATCCAAGGCGCCGCTGGAGTTTGTCGAGCGTTGACGCACCCCTTGCCAGCCCCCGTTTACTCGTACCGAAGAGCCTCGACTGGATCGAGCCTAGAGGCGCGCCAGCTCGGGTAAAGCGTGGCAATAATCGAGATCACCAATGCCATGATCACGATCGTTGCGGTTTCCGTCGGGTCCATGTGTGCTGGCATTTTGGTCAGATAATAGACGCTCGGGTCGAACACGCCGCGCCCGATCAGCCACTCGACGCCACGGCGGATGCGCTCGATGTTGAGCGTAAACACAACGCCGAGCGCGAAACCGGCGAGTGTTCCAACCACACCGATCGACGCACCTGTGATGAGAAAGATCCGCATGATGGCGCCCTTGGTCGCCCCCATGGTGCGCAGGATGCCGATATCGCGGCCCTTGTCCTTCACCAGCATCATCAGGCCTGAGATGATGTTGAAGGCCGCCACGATGACGATCAGGGAGAGGATGATGAACATCATCGTGCGCTCTGTTTTAAGCACGTTGATGAACGTCGCGTTACGCTGGCGCCAGTCGGAGAAGTGCAAACCGGGAATACCGAGTGCGTGAAAATCCCCGACGGTCTCGCCGACCCCTTCGGCATCCTTAGTCACGATTTCGATGGCATCGACCGCGCCGTCGCGGGTGAGAAACTTCATGGCTTCGCCAAGCGGCATGAAAATCATCAGGCGGTCATAGTCGGACATGCCCATCTCAAAGATAGCTTTGATCCGATAAGCCTTTGAGCGGGGCGGGCAACCGAAGGGCGTGCACGGTCCACGCGGGCTGATGAGCGTCACCTGGTTGCCGATGGTGGCATTGAGATCGTTGGCGAGCCGCAGCCCGATGGCAATGCCGTCCTGGGCGTCAAAGCCGTCGAGCGTCGAATCGTAGCGCAGGTTCTGCGACACGATGGTGAGTGACTTCAGGTCCTTTTCGCCGATGCCGCGGATGTTGCCGCCGGCGGCGTGATGGGGGGACGAGACCATCACTTGCCCATCGACCAGCGGGATCGCGTGCGTGACGCCGCGCACCTTGGCGAGAGCCTTGGCGATGTCGTCGTAGTCGGTGAACGGCGCGCCGATGCGGTTGACGATGACGTGGCCGTTGAGACCGACGATCTTGCCGACCAGCTCTTTGCGGAATCCATTCAGCACGGCCATGACGATAATCAGCGTCGCGACGCCAAGTAAAATGCCAAGGAACGAAAAGCCCGCGATGACCGAGATGAAGCCTTCGGCCCGACGCGCGCGCAAATACCGACGCGCGAGCATCCACTCAAAGAGCGCGAACGGTTTCGTGTCCGTCGAACGTGGCTCGGTCATGCGGCTCTCAAGTTGAAGTCGATGAGACTCAGGCGTCACAGGAGTCGTGTGGCAATTCGGTGGTCAAAGACAACGCGGCACCTCAGCCTTTCGGCCCCCTATCCCCAAGCCCCCTACATTAAAGGCCGTGCGATCCAGGTGCCGCATGACGTCAAGCGCGCAGGTTTCTCGGTTTCAGCGCGCGAGCATTTCGTCGAGGCGCTTCAAGCCCGCGTCCAAAACCGGGTCGGCGCCGCCGGAATACGGGAGCGGACGCTCGACGACGATGTCGGGGGCGACACCCTTGCCTTCAAGGACATAACCATCAACCTCGGGGCGCGATTGTGGGATCTGCAAGACATAATCGCCTGGAACAACATCGATTCCGGCCGCCAGCACGTGCCCAACCGTGGTGGTCCCAACGATCTCTCCCATCTTAGCGTGACGGAAACTGTAGGACACGAGTTCGCCGGCGGACCGGGTGTGGTGATCGATGAGCAAGACTGTCTTGCCCTGAAACGACGGATTTTGCGCCGGTGGGGATTGGGTGTTGCGTTGCTGGCGGGGCGACCGAAACACGAACGGCGCGCCGCGCTTACGGGTCTGGAAGCTCCCGTCGAGTAGCGACAAGACCGTCTCTGATAGATCCGAGCCGCCGATTTTTCCGCGAACATCGACGATCATCCCGTCGAGTGGCTCACTGGTCAGTGGGCCGAGGGGGGACGAGAAGACGGTGGTTGTGGCACTTGATGTTGTCCGGCCACCATTGATGTCGGCCGCAATGACGTCGGCCGGGTTGATCTGAGAGCGCATCAATCGCCCGCTCGGTGTCAGGCGTGACATGGCTGCGATAATGGGCGCGGCAGACGTGAACGCCCAAATGCGCAGGTAGCCGATGCGCTTGCCCTTGTGCTGGATCACGCGTGCACTCGCCTGG
>JANNXS010000291.1:0-1931 GCA_031409695.1 Hyphomicrobiaceae bacterium | reverse complement strand
CAGCGCGAAACAGGGGTGGCAATGATCTTCATCACCCACGACCTGCGCGTCGCCAGCCAGATCTGCGACGAGATCGCGGTGATGCAAAAGGGCCGCATCGTCGAACAGGGCCCGCCTTCGCAGATCTTTTTCAATCCGCGTGCCGCCTACACCCGTGAACTCGTGGCCGCCATCCCGGGTGTGCAATCTGAACGCAACTCGGCCACCGCGGTCGAAAGCAGATGACCTATAAAGTCCATAACAAGGGAGACGAGCAAATGACCGAGACCAAGAAAACCTGCGCCGGTACTTCGCGCCGCGGGGCACTGCATATGATGGCTGCGGGCACCGCCGCGGGCCTCTTCGCGCCTAATCTACTGGGCAAGCCGGCTTACGGTCAGACCCGCCCCACCGCACCCAAAGGGCGGATCGTCGTCGGCGTGACGCAGGAGCCGACCGTTTTCAACCCGCTCATGCCGCATATCGAGACGGACGACAGCATTCACTTCTCGGTCTTTGACGCCTTGTTCCGGATCAGTCCGAAGGGCGAGATTATGCCGAACTTAGCCTCCGAGGTGCCGAACCAAGCCAACGGCGGCATTTCCGCAGATGGGCTCAATTGGCGCATCCGTCTGCGCGACAAGGTGCGTTGGCATGATGGCAGCCCCTTCACCGCAGAGGACGTTAAGTTTACTCTCGAGCTCATCGTCAATCCGAAATTCCGCGCTTGGCGCACAACCGGCCATGCGCTGTTGCGCGACATCACCGTAGTCTCACCGACCGAGATCACGTGGCGGATGGAGCAGCCGTTCGCGCCGTATATGTCCTTCCTGACGGAAACCTTCATCGTTCCGAAGCATATCCTGGGAGCTGAGGCAAATCCCAGCGAGGCCGCCTTCAACAGGGAACCGGTCGGGACGGGTGCGTTCAAGTGGGGCAAGCGAGTTGCGGGCGATCATATCGAGCTCGTCGCTAACACCAGCTACCATGGCGAGGGCCCTTTCATTGAGCGGCTGGTTTTCAAGTACATCCCCGACATGACGGTGATGTACACGCAGTTCCGCAGCGGCGACATCGATGTGGCCGGCCAAGCCTTCATCACTCCGGACAAGTACAAAGAGGCGAGCCGCTTGCCCGACCGGACCGTTACGTTGGAGCCTGCAGGATCGGTCGAGTCTATCTACCTCAATCTCGAGAAGCCGCAGTTCCGCGATCGGGCCGTGCGTGAGGCACTGTACATGGCGATTGACCGGCAGGCGATCATCGACATCTTGTATCATGGCGTGCCGCGTGTAACCGAGACGTTCATGCCGCCGCAGTCCTGGTACTACAGGTCCGATCTGCCGAAGCATGAATACGATCTCGCCCGCGCTGGCCAACTCCTTGATCAGGCTGGATGGCGGCCCGGTTCGGACGGCATTCGTGCCAAGGATGGCGTGCGACTGTCCTTCAACAATTCGACCACGACAGGGGCTCATCTGCGTGAGCAGACGCAACAATTGATCCAGCAGACATTCGCTAAGATCGGCGTCGAGATGAAGATTTTGAACCAACCCGCGGCGGTCATGTGGGGTGATTTCTGGGGAAAATCACAGTTCGACAGCGCGATGGTGGGGATCACCTATCTGATCGCAGCCGACCCGGACGTTGCTCTCCGCTTCCATAGCAGTTCGATTGTTGCCAAGGGTGGCCGAGGGTCGAACAACGCCCAATACTCGAATCCCGAGGTCGATGCGCTACTAGACAAAGGCACTCGAACCTTCGACCCCAAGGCGCGGCGCGAGATCTACAACCGTGTCCAGGAGGTTGTCCGCACCGACCTCCCGTTCCTGCCACTGTTCACGTACAACAGAGTCTACGGCCTCAAGGCCAAGATCCAGGGGTTCGTGCCCAACACCAACACGCGCAGTGAAGCGTGGAACGCCGCAGGCTGGTTCTGGAGCTGATGCGAC
>JANNXS010000290.1:0-12463 GCA_031409695.1 Hyphomicrobiaceae bacterium | reverse complement strand
AGCCCGCCGACCGATTGCCCCATCAACACAACGCGTTGCTTGTCGACCCAGGCCAGACCCGTTGCGTAAGTAACGGCCACGCGGATCTGATGCGCTGAGGCCTCAGCCATGGGCCCGAAGTTTCGGTTGTCGCAGCGGCCTGAAAACTCGGTATCCGGCTCAACGCCGGTTGCGCCATATCCGAGCCGTGTCGGCACGATCACGGCAAACCCGCGGGACACCCAGTAGCGCGTCACGCGCATGAAGCGCTGTCGTTCTGGCTTCGCGCGACCGGCCGCGTCGCCGGCGCGCCCATGACTCATGACCACAACCGGGAACGGTCCCGGCCCAGACGGGCGAAAGTGCGTGATAATCATCTCGCCGGTGCGACTGCCGCCACCGAGAAGCGCAACAGTGACGGGCACTTTGGCGACGGTTTCAAACAACGCCGTCGCCATTTTCGTGTCGCCACTGTCCGGCGCGTCTTGGGCGCGAACGGGCAGCGCCGCCAGCAACATGATGGCGGTCAACGTCCATTGTCGCATCGAAACGATCAATGTCAGTACCCCAAATAGCTCTTGCGGATGCGTTCGTCGGATTTGATGTCGGCGGCTTTACCCGACATCACGACGTTGCCCGTCTCAAGCACGTAGGCCTCGCTCGCGAGATCAAGCGCGAGAGATGCGTTCTGTTCGACCAGCAGCATCGAAACCTTCTGCTCCTGGTTGATCAGTTTCATGATGCGGAAGATGTCCTGCACGATCAGCGGCGCCAAGCCGAACGACGGCTCATCCAGAAGGATCAAGCGCGGTCGCAGCATCAACGCCCGCGAGATCGCAAGCATCTGCTGCTCGCCGCCCGACAATGTGCCGGCCTGCTGCTGGATGCGCTGTTTCAAGATCGGGAAGTAGGTCAGGCAGCGTTCCGTATCCTCGGCAACGCCGGCCTTGTCTTTGCGGGTATAGGCAGCGATGCGCAGGTTCTCTTCGACCGAAAGGGCCGTGAAGGTGCCGCGCCCTTCCGGCACATGAGCAACGCGCAAGCGTACAATGGATTCCGTTGCCAGTTTATCGATCGGCTTGCCGTCGTAGAGGATCGTGCCTGTGCGGCGCACCATGCCGCACAGCGCGCGCAACGTCGTCGTCTTGCCGGCACCGTTGGCACCGAGCAGCGTCGTGATGCCACCTTCGGCCAGCGAAAACGCAACCTTTTTGAGCACCTGCGTCGGTCCATAGAAAGCGTCGAGGTCACGGACTTCGAGAATGGTGGTCATCGTCTCACGCCCCCGTGCCGAGATAAGCCCGGATGACGTCCGGGTTGCGTTGGACTTCGGCTGGCGTGCCGTCGGCGATTTTTTTACCAAAGTCGATTGCGATGACTTGATCAGAGACGGACATGACGAGGCTCATATGATGCTCGACCAGCAGGATCGTGACCTGCTGCAGATCACGCACCCGGCGGATCTGCGTCTTCAGCGTCTCGATCTCTTCGTGGTTCAGACCGGCCGCCGGCTCATCGAGGAGCAGCAATTTCGGCTTGGCCGCCAGGGCGCGCGCAAGTTCCACGCGTTTGCGGATCGGGAATGGCAATGGCCCCGCCGGCAGGAATGCAAACGGGTTCAGGTCCATGAACGCGATGTAGCGGAGTGCCTTCTCGGTGATCTCGCGTTCCTCGTCGGCAACGCGCCCGAGCATCGATTGTGCGAACCCCGCATGCGACTGGCTGTGACAGCCAACCTTGACGTTATCTAACACCGTCATGTTGTCGAACAGCGCGACGTTCTGGAACGTGCGGCCCATCCCGATGGTCGCGATGTCATGGCGCTCGCTCGCCATGATCGACTTGCCTTCAAAAAGAATGTCGCCGCTGTTTGGGATGTACAGGCGCGACAGACAATTAAAGAGCGTTGTTTTGCCGGCCCCGTTGGGGCCAATGAGCCCAGCGACCTGACCGGGATATATGTCGAATGAAACGCCATCGAGCGCGATGATGCCCCCGAAACGGACCGATACGTCGCGAACGCTGAGCAGCGGCGCGGCTTTTGACGAAGCCGTCGGCGGCGCTGCCGCAGCGGGCGCGTGCCCCCCTGCAGTCGACATGTCCAGGCGTCCTCCACGTTTCTTGGTCTTCTTGTTGTTTCGAGTGTGCGCGAGGACGCGGACGCTGGCAAGACGCATCGAAGGCCGACCTTCGTCGACAGACGGCCAGAGCAACTTAATTCTCGTGTCTCAAACTGGCTCAGATGGTAAACTGCAAGCTCTGCTTTCATCCTGCCCCTCTTGTGGGCAGGGCCCATGGTGAGGCTTGGGCAATGCACTTTAGAGATTTGATCCCGTTGAGAACTAAGCCCTAGCCACGTGATGCCACGGATGACGGGTGGGGTGGTGTCAATGTCGAGAATTGAATTGCCCTGGGCAGACGGCAAGGCAGCCTGCTTTACGCCTTGAGGTCGACCCGTGTCTCGACGGCCCCGGTCGCCGAGAGATGGTAGACAATCGGCACGCCGGTGCCGAGTTCCTGGGCGATGATCTGCTCGCCCGTCAGGTTCTCGAGTTTCATGATCAGGGCGCGCAATGAATTGCCGTGGGCGGCGACGATAATTTTTTTGCCCGCCTTCACTTCCGGCCAAATGTGCTTTTCATAGTAGGGCAACACGCGCGCGGCGGTGTCCTTGAGGCTTTCGCCACCGGGTGGTGGAATGTCATAAGAGCGCCGCCAGATCAGCACCTGCTCCTCGCCCCAGCGTTTGCGGGCGTCGTCTTTGTTCAGGCCTGAGAGTTCGCCATAGTCGCGCTCGTTCAGCGCTTGATCGCGCGTCGTCGCGAGTGCCGCCTGGCCGATTTCACCGAGGATCAGCGTCAGCGTGCGCTGTGCCCGCGTCAGCTCGCTCGTGAAGGCGTGGTCGAATGCAAAGCCAGCGGCTTTCAGGCGTTGCCCTGCGGCCATGGCTTCACAAACGCCCTTCTCCGTCAGGTCCGGGTCTTTCCAGCCGGTGAACAGATTGAGTTTGTTCCACTCGCTTTCGCCATGGCGCACGAGGACGAGAAGATGGGACATGGGTCGGCCTTTCGCGGCAGGTGATTGGCTGGCGCTCTAGCGAAAGGGGCGGTCGGCCGCAAGGTTGGGCAATCAGGGTATCACAGCCGAGGTTTCCCAGGACCGGTTTCACAAACTGGGCAGGCCTGAGTTGCGAGAGTGACACGAGAACGCCAAGGCGCACCGGTACAGGCCACGCGTCAAACCGCGTGTGCGCGCCTCATCGGTCTCAACCAAACAGCCCTCGACGGCGCGGCCCGCGGCGGCTACCCGCCACCGTAACCGAACAGGAGAACCCTCAATGGCAAAACCAACACTTCCGGATTTGGCTGAGTCTGGTCTGCAAAAATTCCTGGTGAACCTAATTTTCGGTTCGCGGTGGCTGCAGGTGCCACTCTACCTGGGGCTTATCCTTGCGCAATGCGTGTATGTTGTGAAGTTCCTGAAGGAACTTTGGTTCCTGATGAGCAACGCGCTCACCTATTCTGAGCAGCAGATCATGCTGATCGTGTTGGCGCTCATCGATGTCGTGATGATCTCGAACCTACTGGTGATGGTGATCGTCGGCGGCTACGAGACGTTCGTCTCGCGACTGCGCTTGGAAGGTCATCCTGATCAACCGGAATGGCTCGGTCACGTCAACGCGAGCGTGCTCAAGATCAAGCTTGCGATGGCCATCATCGGCATTTCCTCGATCCACTTGCTGAAGACTTTCATCGAGGCCGGTAATCTCGGCCAGCCCGGCGCCAAGTACACGGAAGCCGCCGTCATCTGGCAGACCGTGATCCATTGCACGTTTATTCTGTCAGCCATCGGCATTGCCTACGTTGACAGACTCGGGCGTAGCACCTCAAAACAAGTTGATCCCGACCGTCATACGGGGTGAGGGGTGACCTGTGATGTTTGCCTGCGGGGCACTTAATGGTGGCCACGCGGCTTGCGGCTTCAAGACGACCAATTTGTCTTGAAGTCGCCGTTCAATGTCAGGCCACCGCACGCGTACAGGGTCTGCCCGGTTATGTAACGGGCATCCTCAGAGGCGAGGAAGGCATACACGCCCGCAATGTCGCCCGGGCTTGCGGCATAGCCCATCGGGATATGCTTCTCGACGGCGGCACGTAGCGCTGGGTCCTTTGTCCAGGCGACGTTCATGTCTGTTTCGACTGCCCCTGGCCCAACGGCATTCACGCGGATGCCGCGGTCAGCATACTCAAGCGCAAGCGTGCGCGTCAGCATGGCAAGCCCGCCCTTTGAAACGGCATAGGCTAGGTAGCCTGGCTTGGGCACGCTTTCGTGCACACTCGATGTCGTGATGATGACGCCGCCGCCGCGGCGCGTCAGGAAGTGCTCAATGACGCGCGCGCTAAGGTTTGCCACCGCCCGCAGATTGATCGACAGCACCTTGTCGAATTCGCCAGCGTCGAACTTCGCACCGGCCCGCTCGGGCGGTAAAAAGCCAGCATTGTTGATCAGCACGTCGAGACGGCCGAAATCGGCGAGTGCCTTGTTGACCATCGCACGCGCCGCGTCCGTATGGGCCACATCCGCTTCCATGACGGCATGACGGGCCATGTCGAAACCGCTGGCCGACGAGACGCCTTGCAAAAACGCAACGGTTTCGTTGGCGTCGTCATCGTCCTTGAAATGATTGACGATCACGTTCGCGCCCTCGGTCGCGCACCGATTGGCGACAGCACGGCCAATCCCACGCGAGGCACCCGTGATCAGAATTGTCTTGCCGGCGAGACGTGTCATGCAGCCCTCATGCAAAATCGCAATCCGCCCGCTCCTTGGCGTACCACGATCCCGATGTCACGAATGAAGGTTGACGCTTGGTGACCGCAATCAACCTGAAACTTTGAGACGCGCGTTGTTTTCGCGACCGATTGCGAGCGGCAGGGGCTATGTGCTTGATGTGCCGACGTGAGCCACAGAGGTTTCCATGCCAGCCGTCTCAACCGACCGTATGATTGCAGAAGACAAGAGCTGCTCCGTGTCCGGCCGCATCGTCTGGGTGCCGGGCAAATCGCTGTGGACCGGTGGAATGACGCTGGTGGCGGTGGTTGCCGGCCCGTTAACCTTTAGCTGGGACGCGCTCGCGCTCTTCTTTGTCACCTCGGCGGTGACCATCTGTGCCGGCCATTCTGTCGGCATGCATCGCCTCCTCATTCACCGGGCTTTCGCCGCGCCACTTTGGCTCGAGCGACTGCTTGTCTACCTGGGCACACTGGTTGGCATGGCTGGTCCGTTCGGCATGATTTACGCCCACGACGTCAGAGATTGGGCACAGCGCCAACCGCAATGCCACGATCTGCATGCCCACCGCCGTAGTTTTTTTGGCGATGCTTGGTGGCAAATGCATTGCGCCGTCGCGCTTGAACACCCGCCGCGTTTTGTGATCGAACCGCGCATTGCCGAAGACCGCTTTTTCCAATTCCTGGAGCGTACTTGGATGGCGCAGCAGTTGCCCTGGGCGCTGTTGTTTTTCGGGCTCGGCGGTTGGAGCTGGGTCGTGTGGGGCATCGCGGTGCGTGTCGCCGTCTCTCTGACCGGCCATTGGCTGGTCGGCCATTTGGCACACAAAGGCGGCCATCAAGGCTGGGCCGTCGATGGCGTCGCCGTGCAGGGCTACAATGTGCCGTACGCCGGTCTGGTCACCTTTGGCGAAGCCTATCACGGCAATCACCATGCGTACCCAGGCTCGGCCAACCTCGGCATTGAGCACGGCCAGACCGACCTTGGCTGGTGGTTCATAAAAGGCTTGGCTTGGCTCGGTCTCGTGCGATCGATCGAAACCCCGGAGACAGTCGGTGCGCGAAAGGGCTTGCGGCGGATTGAGGCCCGAGTGGACGATCGGGCAGGAAAATCCCCGAACTCATCACGCATTGAGCGTGAGGCTTGCCCCGTCGCAAGATACCGCTGGCAGCCTAATTTGGTGAATTGAGCCGGCTCTGATAGGGCCGACGAAACAAGAACAGTTTTTCGCGCGCCTGCATCTGGTTCAGTCCTGGATGCCAGCGCGGCCAATGCCGGAGCCGTCATGATTCCCCGTTATTCCCGCCCAGAGATGGTCGCGATTTGGTCGGCCGAGACGCGGTTTCGCATCTGGTTTGAGATCGAGGCGCACGCGGCCGAGGGCATGGCCGACATCGGCATGATCCCAAGAGCCTCAGCCAAAGCGATCTGGGACAAGGGCAGCAGGGCCCAGTTTGACACAGCCAAAATCGACGCCATCGAAGCCGTCACCAAGCACGACGTAATTGCGTTCCTGACACATCTGGCTGAGTTCATCGGTGAGGATAGCCGCTTTGTCCATCAGGGCATGACGTCGTCAGATGTTCTGGATACTTGCCTCAGCATTCAACTGACCCGCGCAAGCGACCTGCTGCTTGCCGGCATGGATCGCGTGCTTGCAGCGCTCAAGACGCGTGCGTATGAGCACAAACGCACAATTACCATCGGTCGCTCGCACGGGATTCATGCCGAGCCAACCACATTTGGCGTCAAACTCGCCTACGCCTATGCTGAGTTCCAGCGCGGACGTGACCGGTTGGTTGCCGCGCGCAGTGACATCGCAACCTGTGCCATATCGGGTGCCATTGGCACGTACGCCAACATCGACCCGCGCGTTGAAGCGCACGTTGCAAAGAAACTCGGCCTCGCCGTAGAGCCGGTATCAACGCAGATCATACCGCGCGACCGGCACGCGATGTTTTTCGCAACACTCGGCGTGATTGCCTCGTCAGTCGAACGGCTGGCAACCGAGTTCCGTCATATGCAGCGCACAGAAGTCTTGGAAGCGGAGGAATTCTTTTCACCGGGCCAAAAGGGTTCGTCGGCCATGCCTCACAAGCGCAACCCGGTGCTAACGGAAAACTTGACTGGTCTTGCCCGGATGGTCCGTGCGTTCGCCCTGCCAGCCATGGAAAACGTGGCGCTCTGGCACGAGCGCGATATCTCCCATTCGAGCGTCGAGCGTATGATTGGCCCGGACGCGACAATCACGCTGGATTTCGCGCTTAACCGTCTCGCCGGTGTGATTGAGAAGCTGTTGGTTTATCCGGCCAACATGAAGAAGAACCTTGATCGGCTAGGCGGTTTGCACAATTCGCAGCGCGTTTTGTTGGCGCTGACACAGGCCGGATGCTCGCGGGAAGAGTCCTATGCTCTTGTGCAACGCAACGCCATGAAGACGTGGGAGCACGGCCGAGATTTTCTCAAAGAGTTGAAAGCCGACACGGACGTAACGGCGAAACTCTCGGCGATACAACTCGAAGCCATGTTCGATGACGCCTATCATTTGAAACATGTCGATACGATTTTCGCGCGCGTTTTTGGCGCGTAGATTTCACACGGGCAACAGCCGCCGGCGGCACTAAGAAATAAATAATACCCGTGACGGGACGGCAACGTGCGCGGGGATAAGTTCGTGTCGGTGCGCGCGACCGGTGGCAGGCGACGCAACTTCATGGGATAAGGTTAATCTGTGCGGGATTTACCCTGCCCGCCTCTGCCCGGAGATCACGATGAAAACGCTGCTGCGAGTGTCTGCCGCTGTTATGCTTCTGTCCTTTGGCGCGACGAGCGTCCATGCTCAGGCAAAGGGTGGAACTTGCCTCAACAAGGCCGGTGAGGGCACCAATTCGACCGTTGACGGCGCAAAATTCCAGGCCTGGGAAGCTGTGCTACAGGCGACCGACTGGAGTGTTTGGAGCGCTATGATGGCGTCGAAGCAAGAAGTCGGAAATGCACCTGGAATGACAGTTAAGAACGTCCGTTCAAACTGTAAGGCTGGTGGCCTCGGCCAGATTTGCATCGTGCAAGCGACGCTCTGCCGCTGACGCTGGGATCGGCCCTAAGAATTGCGGCAACTGCACGGCAGCCACGCAATATGTGCGCAACTGTCGCGCGGCTTTTGGCAGAGTGGTTCACCTGGACGGTGTGGCGTTAACTTCTGCGCTATGCCGGAGTCACAACCACACGCGCCCACGGCGGCGAAACACGACACTCTTCCGGCGCACCCGCCGGAGCGGGTGCGGGTAAATCTCGGTGAGATCGCAATTGCCGTCGTACTTACAGTTTTCGCGGTCGGCTTCACCGTAGCAGCTATAGTATCAACCAGAATCGTCCCGTGAGACAAAATTTGATCGCCCGGGGCGAAGGGGCGCTGTCTGTACCAAAACCTGTCTCTACCCAAACCTGTCTTGTCCAAGACGGTCCCTTCAGAGCATGGCAACACACGCGAGAGATCTTGAATAGCCTGTCTCCGACCATGTTGGGGCCGCGGTGCACGCGACCAATATGAGTAGTTGGACCGATCTGAGTCGTCTGTTGTGTCACTTGCAGCGGGACCCGCTCATGCCAAGAGCCGCGCATCTCATACGTATTCTGCTGACAGTGAGCGCGCTTCTGGTGGCCTCCCCGGCGCTGTCCCAGACCGCCCAATCACTCGAAAACAGGCCCTACGACGAGAAACTTCTGCGTCTGTCAGAGATCCTCGGCGCTGTGCATTTTTTGCGTGAATTGTGCGGCGGCACGGATGGGCAACTTTGGCGGGAACGGATGCGCGAACTGCTTGACGCCGAGGGGACGTCTGCGCTTCGTAAAGCGCGGCTGACGCGCTCATTCAACAACGGCTACCGCAGCTACAGCCGCACTTACCAGACGTGCACGACTTCCGCGCAGACTGCGGTTACAAAGTTCATGGGCGAAGCAGCCGAGATTGCGGATACGCTAGTCAAAACGGTACCGTGAGCAAAACAGCGGCAGTCTGAACCCCGGGGCTAACCCCGCCGCCTCAGGCCGCGATGCTCCTGTTCTTCTCCCGCTGTTTTGCAGCGTAGGCCATGGCAGCCTCGCGCACCCATGCGCCAGCCTCATGTGCGGCCTTGCGGGCCTTCATACGTTGGCGGTTGCAGGGGCCATCACCTGCGAGCACGCGTTTGAACTCGTTCCAGTCGATCTCACCCGTGTCCCAGTGGCCGGTGTCGGCGTTAAAGACGAGCTTGTCGTCCGGGATCTTCAAACCAAGGTGATGCGCTTGCGGCACGGTAGCGTCGATGAATTTCTGGCGCAGGTCGTCGTTGGAAAAGCGCTTGATCTTCCACTTCGTCGTATCGGCTGAGTGCATGCTGTCTTTGTCGGTCGGGCCAAACATCATCAGGCAAGGCCACCACCAGCGGTTTAGCGCGTCCTGCGCCATGGCCTTTTGTTCAAGCGTCCCAGAGGCCAGCGTCACCATGATCTCGAAGCCCTGCCGCTGGTGGAAGCTCTCCTCTTTGCACACACGGATCATGGCGCGCGCGTAGGGCCCATAGGAACACCGGCATAACGGGATCTGGTTCATGATCGCAGCGCCATCGACGAGCCACCCGACAGCCCCGATATCGGCCCAGGTCAGCGTCGGATAGTTGAAAATCGATGAATACTTGGCGCGGCCCTCGATCAGTGCGTCGGAAAACTGCTCGCGCGATTGGCCAAGTGTTTCGGCGGCCGAGTAAAGATAAAGCCCGTGGCCAGCTTCGTCCTGGATCTTGGCGAGTAAGGCCGCCTTGCGCTTGAGGGAGGGCGCACGTGTCAGCCAATTGCCCTCCGGTTGCATGCCGATGATCTCCGAGTGGGCGTGCTGCGAGATCTGGCGCAATAGCGTCCGGCGATAGGCGGCCGGCATCCAGTCATTTGGCTCGATCTTGTCTTCGGCGTCGATTTTAGCCTGGAAGCGGGCAACCTTGTCGGCATCCTCCGGCCCACCGGTGATATCGTCGTTGGCGTTCAGGGCTTGGGCGTACATGAGTGTCATCCTGCGCGGCGGTCGCTACACCCTATAGCGCAAATTTGCCAAGCAGACGAGACTGCGCCGCGGCTTGTAAACTCAGACTGGCCTGTAACTCAGACTGGTTTGCAATTCAGACTGGGCCGCTGACG
Source organism: Hyphomicrobiaceae bacterium (assembly GCA_031409695.1). Lineage (GTDB taxonomy): Bacteria > Pseudomonadota > Alphaproteobacteria > Rhizobiales > Hyphomicrobiaceae > JABFRJ01. Next base: position 2,524 of record JANNXS010000290.1, on the reverse strand, counting down.
CAATGCCAAGAGGCGCAGCTGGACCACGCGCGATTGCCTGGACGCTAAAAGGAGCCGCCATGGACTTCTCAACGAGCGCCGAACACGAGGCCATCCGCGCGGGCGTGCGTGCCGTCGTCCGCACCTTCAACGACGACTATTGGTATGCCCGCGATGAAGACGGCGAGTTTCCACGCGCCTTCCATACAGCCATGGCGGACGCCGGTTGGCTTGGCATCACCATGCCCCAAGAGTACGGCGGCGCCGGCCTTGGCGTCACTGAGGCCGCGCTTATGATGCACGAAGTCGCGAGCCATGGCGGCGGCATGGCTGCTGCCTCCTCTGTTCACATTAACCTGTTCGGGCCGCACCCCATTATCGTGGTTGGCACGCCGGACCAGCGCAAGCGATGGTTGCCGGCCCTGATTGCTGGCCGCGATCAATGCTGTTTTGGTTTCACCGAGCCCGATGCAGGCCTCAACACAACGGCCATCAAGACATTCGCCGAAAAGGTACCCGGCGGTTATCGTGTGCGTGGTCAGAAGGTCTGGACCTCGACGGCGCAGGTCGCCAACAAGATCATGCTCCTGACACGCACAACGAAGCTTGAGGACTGCACGCGCCCGACCGACGGCATCACTATCTTCTACACGGACCTCGACCGCTCAAAAATCGAGGTGCGGCGGATCCCGAAAATGGGCCGCAAGGCCGTCGACTCGAACGCCATATTTATCGACGACCTGTTCATACCCGAGCACGACCGCATAGGCGAAGAAGGCAAGGGCTTCTCCTACATTCTGCACAGCCTCAACCCCGAGCGATTGTTGATCGCCGCTGAGGCCATCGCCATCGGCCAGGACGCGCTGCGGCGCGCGGCCAAATATGCCCGTGACCGCGTCGTGTTCGGTCGCCCGATCGGACAGAACCAGGGCATTCAACACCCGCTGGCTGAGTGTTGGATGGCGCTTGAAGCGGCCTGGGCCGTGACCATGAAGGGCACATGGCAATACGACAACCAAATGCCGTGCGGTGCCGAAGCGAACGCCGCCAAGTTTCTCGGCGCGCGCGCTGGCCACGATGCCTGCATGCAGGCGGTGTTGACCCACGGCGGGTTCGGCTACGCCAAGGAATATCATGTCGAACGGCTGCTGCGCGAAGTCATGATCGCGCGCATCGCTCCCGTTTCGGAGCAAATGATCCTGTCATTTATTGCTGAAAAAGTTCTCGACCTGCCGAAGTCCTATTGAGCGCCAAGCAACCTCAAATGAATTGCCGCAACCGTCAGGCAACCACCGTTTCGGGCGCCTTTTTGACCGGCGTGGCCGACCAGCCGAGCATGGTAATAAACATACCGAGGACGAACAGGAAGACAGGGAATTCGGGGTTGGCGAAGGCCTCGTAGCCCCGCCGCGTGAGCAGAGACAGCACGTCCTTGCCGATTGCGCTGGTTTGCCCTTCAAGCACACTCAGCCCAGAAAGGATGGCCGCCTGCACCAAAACAACGTTCACGACCCCGACTGACAGCACCGCGCCAATAGCCCAATCCCGCCGCCCGGCAAAACGCCCGAGCCACCAGCCGTAGAGTGGCACCAGCACCAGCGCCAAGCCAACGCCCGAGATATCAAACGCGCGCATATTTAACGATCCTCTGATCGATACCGCCGAAAATGGAACCGCCGGATGCATCCCGCATGTCGAGGTTGACGCGATCACCGAACTTCAGAAACGGTGTCACGGGTTTGCCGCCAACGATCGTTTCGATCGTTCGGACTTCGGCAAGACAGGTGTAACCAAGGCCACCGTCTTTGACGGCTTTGCCGGGTCCGCCATCGGCACTCTTGTTCGAGATGGTACCAGAGCCGACAATTGTGCCGGCGGAAAGGCGGCGCGTTTTGGCCGCATGCGCAACCAACTGGGGAAACGAGAATGTCATGTCGACACCCGCATTCGGATGCCCGAGCGGCTCGCCGTTGATCGCGGCATGTAGTGGCAAATGAACCTTGCCCTCGCGCCAGTCCGCGCCAAGTTCGTCAGGTGTCACAGCAACGGGCGAAAAGGCTGTTGAAGGTTTGCCGTGGAAGAAGCCGAAGCCCTTGGCGAGTTCATTTGGGATCAGGTTGCGGAGTGAGACGTCGTTGACGATCATCAGCAACCGAATGTGGCGGCCCGCTGCGTCGGCCGCGGTGCCCATCGGCACATCGTCCGTCACGACAGCGATCTCACCCTCGAGGTCGATGCCATAGGTTTCATCGGCCACCAGGATGTCGTCACGTGCGCCGCTGAGCGTATCAGAGCCACCCTGATACATAAGCGGGTCAGTCCAAAAGCTGCTAGGCATTTCGGCGCCACGTGCTTTGCGCACCAGTTCCACGTGGTTCACATAAGCCGATCCATCGCACCACTGATAGGCCCGCGGCAGGGGCGCCATCGCCACCGTCGCATCGAAGGGCTTCACCTGCGCGCGGGCCGTGCCTGCGTTGAGCGCGTCCGACACCCGTTGCACTTCGGGCGCCAGAAGGGGCCAGGCGTCGAGCAGTTGCTGAAG
>JANNXS010000289.1:0-6373 GCA_031409695.1 Hyphomicrobiaceae bacterium | reverse complement strand
GCGCATATTTAGGTGCCACCTGAATGACGCACAGTGAGGTTGTTTCACGACCGAGTTGCTGCGTTGCAAGTTGTCTCGCAAGGCGCCTGCTCGGTGGCGCGACATCGTGGGATCGAAAAGAACCAAGCACCAGCGCGTCGAGAACGACAGCGGCGGGAATTTCAGCACCGCGGCCGTCGTCACCGATGAACTAAGCGTTTCGTCGGATCGAACGTCTTCTTCAGCCCCGACCAGCAATTGGCATAGTCAGGCTGCAACTGCGGCGACTCGGCGGCGAAGCGGGTTACGCGCTGGGGAAACCGTGTCTCGAACATGAAGGCCAGCGTGTTGGTTAGCTTTACCGGCTTCAAATCAACCGTTGAGGCATGCTCGAAAGCATCGCCGTCCGGGCCGTGGGAAAGCATGCAGTTGTGCAGGCTGGCTGCACCCGGCGTAAAGCCCTGCGGTTTGGCGTCATACTGGCCGTATACGAGCCCCATGAACTCGCTCATGATGTTGCGATGGTACCAGGGCGGACGAAACGTGTTCTCGGCCACCATCCAGCGTTCGGGGAAGATGACAAAGTCGATGTTTGAGGCACCCGGTGTTTCGGATGGCGCGGTCAACACGGAAAAAATCGACGGGTCCGGATGATCGAATGAAATTGAGCCAACGGCTGCAAAGCGGCGCAGATCATATTTATACGGCGCATAATTGCCGTGCCAGGCGACAACATCCAGCGGTGAATGGCCGAGCTTCGTCTGCCAGAGAGTTCCACACCATTTTACCGTCAGATTCGTTGGCGTATCTTGATCTTCGTAGGCCGCTACGGGCGTCAGGAAATCGCGCGCATTGGCGAGGCAATTGGCACCAATCGGCCCACGTTCAGGCAGCGTAAACGCGCCGCCGTAATTCTCGGAAATATAACCCCGCGCGCACGCTGGCTCGCGCTTTGGATGCAGAGCCGCAGCCGCGCTATCCAGCACGTCGACAGCAAACTTCACGCCGCGCGGGATAACGACAATCTCTCCAGGTTCCGCATCGATGATGCCAAACTCCGTGCGAAAGCGCAGGAGGCCCTCTTGCAGCACAATCAGCAATTCGCCGTCGGCATTCCAGAACACCTCGTCCGTCATGGAGCGGGTCGCGTGATAGATGTGGGCGGCCATGCCGGTTTGCGTGCTGGCGTCCCCACACGTGGTCATCGTGGTGATGCCCTCAATGAACGACGTCGGCTGTGTCGGATAGGGCAAAGGCGACCAACGCATCTGCGCAATCGGCACCTTGACCTCGACCAGCGGCGCCGTGCGCCAACCGCGCGCGTCGGCCTTGGTGAAGCGGCCGGAGTGCAGCACTGAGGGGCGGATTCGATACAACCACGAGCGCTCATTGTTGGCGCGCGGCGCAGTAAACGGCGAGCCCGACAACTGCTCTGCATAAAGGCCATAGGGCGCGCGCTGCGGGCTGTTGCGCCCGACAGGCAACGCGCCCGGCAGCGCCTCCGTCTCAAAACTGTTACCAAAGCCCGATTGATAGCTCACCGCCGAGCCCGTGGCCGACGGCGTTTGCGCGCGCTGGAGGTTTGGGTGTGCGTCTTGGGCCATGGGACTGCTCCGGAAGGACTTGACCGCGTGTGACAGGAGGATAGTTTCATTTGAAATGAAATCAAGAGGTGTCGTGTCCGTGCCCATGCCAGAGCCTCTGAGCCTCGAAACATTCCTTCCATACCGCCTCGCGGTGACAGCATCCTTCGTGTCGCGCGGACTAAGCGCGGTGTATGAGCGGCGCTTCGGTCTGAGCATTGCTGAATGGCGCATCCTGGCCAATCTCGGTCACTATGGTGCGCTGACGGCCGGCGCCATCGCCACGCATTCAACGCTCGACAAACCCAAGGTGACCCGCGCATTGCAGCGCCTGCACGCGCGACGGCTGGTCTCACGCAAGATGGGCCGCAAAGACCGACGCGAGGTAACGGTAACACTGACGGCTACGGGCGAGCGGATCTATTGCGACATCGCGGCCTTGGCGCTGGCCTGGGAGGCACAATTGCTGGCCACACTTTCGATCTCGGAACGCGCCGCGCTGTTGCGTACACTGGCCAGGCTCGAAGTGGGTGCGCAAGTCCTCAAGCAGGCCGGTGACGCGCAAAACGATTGAGCCGCAAGGCATTGGACACCACGCTGACACTCGACGCCGCCATCGCGAGACCAGCTAGCATGGGCGACAATACCACCCCGTAAAACGGATAAAGTGCACCGGCAGCGACCGGGATCAGCACGATGTTGTAGGCAAACGCCCAAAACAGATTTAGCCGGATGTTAGCAACTGTCGCGTCCGACAGCGCAATGGCATCTGCGACACGACCAAGATCCCCCGACATGAGCACGGCATCGGCGCTTTCGATGGCGACGTCGGTGCCATTGCCGACGGCGAGACCAACGTCGGCTTGGGCAAGAGCTGGGGCGTCGTTGATGCCGTCGCCGACGAAGGCAACGATACGCGCGCCGCCGTCCTGTAACCGTGCGACCATCGCTGCTTTGTCGATGGGCAAAACTTCGGCGATGACGTCGTCGATTGCGAGGCGCTTTGCGATCGCCTGCGCCGTGCGCGTATCGTCGCCTGTGATCATGACGATGCGTTTGCCCATGCGCCGCAGTGCCGTGAGTGCGCTCGCGGTCGTGTCTTTGATGGGATCGGCAATGGCAATCAATGCTGCGAGCTGTTCGTCGATCGCGACATATACCGGCGTCGCGCCCGTGTTGGCATGCGTTGCCGCTGCTTCGGCGAACAGACCTGGTTCGATCCCGGCACGTTGCAATTGCTTGACACCACCGATCAATATTGCGCGCCCCTCGACGCGTCCCGTCATGCCCAGACCCGGCTCGGTCGCGGAGGCCTCAACGGGACTGAGAGAGAGGCCACGCGCGCGCGCTGCCGCGACCATCGCGGCGCCCAGCGGATGCTCCGATTGCGTTTCCAAAGACGCCGCCAGTCGCAGCACGTCCGTTTCGGAGAATGCTGCGGTCGTCACGATCGCAACTACCGCCGGCCGCCCGAGCGTGAGCGTGCCCGTTTTATCGAACGCTACGGTCTCAACGCGCGACAGCGTCTCAAGTGCGTCGCCCTTGCGCACGAGCACACCCATGGTCGCAGCTTTGCCTGTCGCGACCATGATCGAGGTTGGCGTCGCAAGTCCCATCGCGCAGGGACAGGCAACGATCAGCACCGAGACGGCGTGGATCAGCGCGTGTCCGAAGGATGGTCCAAACAGCAGCCAGACCGCAAACGTCAGCGCCGAAAGTGCCATGACAGCTGGCACGAACCAGAGCGTCACACGATCGACGACGCCTTGGATCGGCAGTTTCGTCCCTTGGGCGGCCTCGACCGTCCGTACGATGCCAGCGAGCATCGTGTCGGCACCGACCTTGGTCGCCCGGAACGTAAGGGCACCGTTGGTTGCGATGGTGCCGCCGATCACGTGATCGCCAACCACCTTGCGCACCGGCACGGGTTCGCCTGTGATCATGGCTTGATCGACGTGCGCCGCGCCGTCGACTATGTCGCCGTCAACCGGGATTTTCTCGCCGGGACGGATGAGCACGAGTTCGCCGACACGGACGGTTGCTATGTCGACATCGACGGCTGCGCCATCGCGCAACACGCGTGCTGTTTTGGCCTCAAGGCTGAGCAGGCGACGAATGGCGGCGCCGGTTTGGCCACGCGCGCGCGCTTCGAGGTAGCGGCCGACGAGGACGAGCGTCACGACGACGGCTGCGGACTCGAAATAGGTTCCGCCCCGGCCATCCGGTAGCAGGCCGGGGACAAACGTTGCCGCAATGGAAAACAGATAGGCAGCCGCTGTCCCGATGGCGACAAGGGCGTTCATATCCGGCGCCTGCCGGCGCAGGGCTGCAAACCCCTTGCGATAAAAATCGCGACCGGGACCAACCAGCACAATTGTCGCGAGTGCGAAGGCCAACAGGCTCGCCCACCATTGCCCGAGGGTCGCTTGGATCGCATGGTGGAACGCGGGCGAGAGGTGCGCGCCCATTTCGAGCACCACGAGCGGGACGGTAGCGGCGATGGCGACAAGGACGCGAGAGCGCAGATCCGCGCTGTCGGCGTCGTCGGCCGGGCGTCGCGTGCCGACCTGGACGGCCTCGGCCGGATAGCCCGCATCATCAAGAGCCGCGATCGCGGCGGCCGTCACATCCCGACCGGTGGCCACATCCAGTGAAGCGCGCCCGGTGATAAGGTTCACGCGTGCGCCCACGACGCCCGGTATCTGTTTGAGGGCTCCCTCGACGCGGCCAACGCACGCCGCGCAGGTCATGTCGCGAACGGTGAGTTCGAGGGTTTTGATATCGGCGGGTTCAGCACTCATCCGGCACCTGTAGCATCCGTTCGGCCGCTTGACGCATGGTCCCCGCTTCGGAACCTTGCCTTGACGGGGCGCAACCTTGGGCGCACGCCCGCGCGGCCATATGCAGATCTGCGACAGGATGACCGTGATGAGCGAGCAACTGAAGTTCAAGGTTGAGGACATGACCTGCGCGCACTGCGCCGCAGCGGTGTCCCGCGCCATCCGCAAGGCAACACCCGACGCCCAGGTGACGGCCGATCCGGTCACAAAGCTGGTCACCGTTTCAGGTGGCGGAGACTATGAGAGTGTAAGCGCGCGCGTGGCGAACGTCGGCTTCACGCCGTCGCGACCATAGGACCGGTAGCGAGAGCAAGAGTTTTGCAAGCTTTGCAAAGCCTAGTCGGGCGTCACAGGGCTCTAACAAGAGCTTGAGCGGCCGCACCCACATCTGCCGCTCCGCGACCAGACACGTAAAGCGTTGAGCCGATGCCAAAGGCGTCCGCACCGGCGGATCTGTAGGCCGCGATGTTGGACACCGAGATCCCGCCGACGGGTATGATCTTTGCGCTCCTTGGCAGCACAGCCCGCATCGCCTTAAGTGCAGATGGCGGGATCATTTCGGCTGGAAACAACTTTAACGCATCGGCGCCGGCCGCCAAAGCCGCAAACGCCTCCGTTGGCGTTGCGACACCAGGGGCAACGATCAATCCGTGAGCCTTCGCCGCGCGAATGATTTGGGCGTCGCTATGGGGCATGACGATCAATCGCCCACCCGCCTTGGCAACGTTTGCGACATCGTCAACCGTCATCACGGTGCCGGCCCCAATCAATGCCTGGTCACCGAAGATGCGCGCCAACGCCGCGATCGACTGCAACGGTTGCGGCGAGTTCAGGGGCACCTCGATCACGCGCAACCCGGCCTCGACCAACACTGCGCCGATGGCGGGCGCCTCCACCGGTGTGATGCCGCGCAGGATGGCGATCAAGGGGCAGGCGGCAATCGCGGATGAAAGCTGCATGTGGTTTTCGCCTTTCAGTTGAAAAGTCGGATGATTTGACCAATTTCGATCGATCGAAGCGCGGGATGCATCCTGCGTACGCCGGATCGCTTAACCAACCACGCCGCAGCCAACCGCCCTGAAATCTGTGCACGATCTGCACCCGCGACGTCTTAGCCTTTCCGAATCGACCGCAAAGGGTCTAACCAGAAAGCCCATGACGCGGTACATCTTCATCACCGGCGGCGTGGTGTCTTCGCTTGGCAAAGGGCTGGCTTCAGCGGCCCTTGGAGCGCTTCTACAAGCCCGAGGCTACTCGGTTCGGCTACGCAAGCTGGACCCGTACCTCAATGTCGACCCGGGGACCATGAGTCCCTATCAGCACGGCGAGGTGTTCGTCACCGACGACGGTGCCGAGACGGACCTCGACCTCGGGCACTACGAACGCTTCACCGGCGTTTCGGCGAAAAAGTCCGACAACATCACGACTGGGCGCATTTACCAGGAGATCCTGGCCAAGGAACGACGCGGCGATTATCTCGGCGGCACCGTGCAGGTGATCCCGCATGTCACCAACGCCATCAAGGACTTCGTGCTCTCCGGCAATGACGGCATCGACTTCGTGCTGGTCGAAGTCGGCGGCACGGTCGGCGACATCGAGGGCCTGCCGTTCTTCGAGGCCATCCGGCAAATTGGCAATGATCTGCCGCGCGGACAGTGCATCTACGTGCACCTGACGCTGCTGCCGTACATCCCGAGCGCGGGCGAGTTGAAGACCAAGCCGACGCAGCACTCAGTAAAGGAGCTGCGTTCGATCGGCATCCAGCCGGATATCCTGTTGTGCCGCACCGATCGTCAGATCCCGAAAGAAGAGCGGCGCAAGCTCGGTCTGTTCTGCAACGTACGTGAGAGCGCGGTGATCGAGGCGCGCGACGCCGACAACATCTACGCGGTGCCGGAGGCTTATCACGCGGCGGGCCTCGACGACGAGGTTCTGGCCGCCTTCGGCATACAGCCGAAAATTCCGCCAAGC
>JANNXS010000288.1:0-7978 GCA_031409695.1 Hyphomicrobiaceae bacterium | reverse complement strand
TTGGCGATCCCGTTCTTCACACTGATGGGTGCCATTCTCGAGCGGTGTGGACTGGCTGAGGACTTGCTCGATTCGATCGGCCAGCTGTTCGGTCCCGTGCGCGGTGGCCTTTCCTACGCCGTGATTATCGTTGGCGCCATTCTTGGCGCAATCACGGGTACTGTGGCTGCATCCGTCATCGCCATGGGCATGATTTCGCTGCCGATGATGATGAAATATGGCTACGACATGCGGCATGCCACGGGCGTCATTGCAGCGTCCGGCACAATCACACAGCTTATCCCGCCGTCGTTGGTCCTTGTTGTTCTGGCTGATGTCCTCGGCAAATCGGTCGGCGACATGTACTTGGGCGCGACGATCCCCAGCATTCTGCAGATCCTGCTGTTCATGGCCTGGGTCTTCATCCTGTCGATCTTCAAACCGCATCAGGTGCCAGCGTTGCCGCCCGAAGCGCGGACTTTGAGCGGCTGGCCGCTGATCAAGAAAGCGCTGTGGGGCATCATCCCGTCGCTCGGCCTGATCTTCCTCGTGCTCGGCACGATGTTCATGGGTCTAGCGACGCCGACGGAAGCCGGAGCCATGGGCTTCATTGGCGCTATCGCGTTGGCGGCAGCCAAACGTACGCTGACCTGGAAGCTAACCTATGAGGCCGCAGCTGGCACCATGCGCATCACGGCGATGGTGGTATTTATTCTGATCGGTTCTCGACTATTCAGCCTCGTGTTCCAAGGTGTCGGCGGCGGGCATTGGATCGAAGGCATGCTTTCGGGCCTCCCTGGTGGTCAGACTGGCTTCCTGGTCTTCGTTTCAGTTTTTGTGTTCTTCATCGCCTTCTTCCTGGATTTCTTCGAGATCGCTTTCATCATCATCCCACTCCTGGCGCCGGTGGTGACGAAGATGGGCATCGATCTCGTATACTTCGGCATCCTTCTGTGTGCCAACATCCAGACGTCGTTCATGCATCCACCTTTTGGCTTCGCGCTGTTTTACCTCCGAGGCATTGCGCCGCCAGAAGTCAAAAGTTCCGATATTTATTGGGGCTCGATTCCCTGGATCATCATGCAGCTCATGCTGGTCGCACTGCTGATCATCTGGCCAGGGCAAGTGACCATGATGCTCGACGACACCAGCAAGATCGACACCTCCAAGATCGAGGTGATTATCCCGCAGCAGCCTGCGGGTGGGCTTGGGCCGTCACCGTTTGGCATTCCAGCGCCACCAAGTCTGTCGACGCCGCCTAGCTTCAAGTAAATCGGCTTCAAGTGACCTGTGATTGAGCGGTGTTAGCGCTTGGCGCAGGCAATGTGGACGGATAGAGACCGACTGGACCTGACCTTTGGAACTGGCACTCGGCATCGCAGTTGGCATCCTGGTCGCTGCAACGCCGCTCATCTATGCGGCGCTTGGAGAACTCGTTGTCGAGCGCTCGGGTGTCTTAAACCTCGGCGTTGAGGGGATGATGGTTGTCGGCGCCATTGCCGGTTTTGCTGCAACGTTGGCAACCGGGAGCTACGCCGCCGGGTTCGTTGCGGCGACACTTGCAGGCGCGGCCCTCGCAGTCTTGTTCGGTGTGCTCACGCAGGTGCTGCTTGCCAATCAAGTGGCAACCGGCCTAGCACTGACGTTGTTTGGGCTCGGCTTGTCTGCGCTGTTGGGTCAGGGCTACTCCGGCAAATCAGCGGGCGCGTTCCCGCGCCTTCCTTTCGGCGTTGATGTTATCGCTCTTATGGCGGTCGCTGTTGCCATCGCAATCACGTGGTTTCTTAATAGAACGAGAGCTGGTCTTGTGCTGCGAGCCGTTGGTGAAAACCATGACGCGGCTCACGCTGTCGGTTTGCGCGTCGTTGCCGTAAGACTGTCAGCGATTGCCTTCGGCGGCGCCATGGCCGGTGTTGGCGGCGCTTATCTGTCGCTCGTGCAGACGCCGTTCTGGGTCGAACGCATGACGGCTGGGCGCGGCTGGATTGCGCTTGCGCTCGTCGTGTTTGCGGCATGGCGTCCGCTTCGGGTCCTTGCCGGCGCCTATTTGTTCGGTGGCATCACCATCCTGCAGCTGCATGCCCAGGGACTCGGCCTGGCCGTCGACGCTCAATTGCTCAACATGCTGCCCTATCTCGCGACGATTGTGGTGCTCGTCATCATTTCGAGCGCGCGCTGGAAATCCCGTCTCGATGCGCCAGCATCACTCGGACGCGTTTTCTATGCGCCGACATGAGGCCGTTTCACGGTTGCCGACATCCAGCCTAATCTGTCAGATACGGTGACGGATCGTGCAGGTTTGCCCGATGGTTCCGAGGGTGTTTTCCATGCGCCGCCATATCGTTTTTCTCGTCGTGACACTTGCTATGGCTCCAAGCTTTGCGGTTGCCCAAGGCACACCGCCACGGCCACCAACGCCACCCGCGAAAGGGACTGCCGTCAGTCCTGAAATCGCAAAGAAACTTTATGATATTGGCTATCCCGCCGTAGGTGAAAATGTCGATCTGGCCGTTGCGCAATGGCGCTCAAGAGCGGGCAGCAAGACAATCGGTGCGCTGAACGCGACCGAGGTAGCGGCCATCCTGGCTGCCCCAACACCGACTGACTTTGGCGCGTATGTTGGTCATCCCTTCACGGGCTACGGCATTTCGATCCAGCAAAAGACGCGGGTGCAGGCCGCCGCGTTGGCGCTTTTGGACTGTCGCAAGACCGGCGGTCCAGCGTGTGAAGTCGGCAAACAGCTGGTCTTCACAGGACAACGGTGCGTCGGAATATCAGGATACAAGGATCAACTCGGGGCAGACGGCCAGAATTATTCGGCGTTTTCGGCCTATGTTGCTGAGACAGCGGAGGCAGCGACCGCGATTGCAACGCGCAACTGCGCCACAGACGCCGACGGGCAAAAATACTGCAAGCCATTGTTCGCGCATTGCGCCGATGGCAGCAATGCCACGGCTGAGGCCTCGCGTCCCGCCCAACCTCCAGCTGCACCTCTTGGCCCAGTAACAGCGCCGCCAGCCCCACAAACGTCGGCGCCCGCTCCAGCACCGACTATTCCAACTCCTACAGCTCAGCCAGCACCAACCCAACCTACACCAAGTTTGGCTGCACCAAGCTTGGCTGAGATCGCAAATCGGCTGTTCATCCTGGGCTTTCCAGTTAGCGGCAAAGCCACCGATGAGCCCATGACTGCGGTATCCCAGTGGCGCTTCCGCGCGTCGGGTAAGCCCAGTCGTGCTCCACTCACCGCGGTCGAAATCGCGGCGATCATGGCGACGCCGCGGCCGACAGTCTATGGTGCGTTTGCCGGAACAACGTACTCGGGGTTTGGCATTGCGTCACAAGTTGCGTCGCGCGAACTGGCCGAAACAGAAGCGGTGATGCGCTGCCAACAAGCCAAAGGACCCGACTGCGAGAAAACCCGCCCTATGGTCATGACGGGAACGCGCTGCATCAGCTATGCAGGTTACTCCGGCGCTCTGAAGGCCGACGGCAAGACACACACACTGTCGGCCAGCGGGATCGCGGACGACCCAGCGGCCGCCACAAGGACTGCGATGGCACGTTGCTCGGAACAGCCCGATAATGCGCCGATTTGCAAACCCCTTTTTGTCCTTTGCGCCGACGGTCGACAAGCGGTCGAAGCCACAGTACCGGCTTCCGTTCCGACAGTAGCGCCGCCACCGATCGCAATGCCGCCGCCTGTGACATCAGCACCGGCTCCAGCTTCGGCGGCTTCGGCCAACGCGGTGCGGCCAAGCGCGGAGGTGATGAACAGACTCTTCGCCCTTGGCTATCCCACCACTGGCAAACCCTATGACGATCCGGATATCGCCATTGCGCAATGGCGCATCCAAATGCAGCGTCCGGAGACCGGTGCTCTAAGAGTGCAAGAGATATCAGCGATCCTCAGCACACCGGCCCCGAAAATGTACCTCGGCTTTGCGGGCGACGCACTTGGGGTCTATGGCCTTGCCTCACAGCGGGACTCGCGCGCCAAAGCCGAGGTCGACGCAGTCGCCCAGTGTCGCCAGAAGCGAGGCAACTGCGACGCCGACGCGTCTGTGGTGGCTGATGACCGTTGCTTGGCCTTTGCCGGTTTCAAGGACGAGACCACTGGTAAGCCGCGCGCGGTCCGCGTCTCTGGCGTCGGGGCTGATCCGGTTGCCGCATCCCAGCGGGCCATGAAGCGCTGCAGCGAGAAGCCGGAAGATGCGGCGTTATGCAAGTCCCTGATCGTTGTATGTGCCGACGGGCGGCGACTCTGATTGCCAAGCGCAAAAAGACCCGCCGCGCGGATTGCTCCACGCGGCGATTTGATACCGAATATTCGATGTCTATTACTCGGCCGGCTGGGCGACTGCTGGTGCTAGCGCGGTCACTTGCGACGGCAGGCGGTGCGACATGCGCGCTCGCTTCGTTTCAAGGTAACGCACATTGTGAACGTTCGGCTTGGTGATCACCGGAACTGTGTCGACGACTTTGATGCCCTCGGCACGTAGTGCGTCAGACTTCGCCGGGTTGTTCGACAAAAGTTTGATTTCGGGATACCCGAGATCGAACAGAATGTGCGCCGCAAGATCGTACTCACGTGCCTCGATCGGTGCACCGACCGCAACGTTAGCGTCCACAGTGTCGTAGCCTTGCTCCTGAAGCGCGTAAGCGCGGATCTTGGCGACGAGACCAATCCCCCGACCCTCGTGGTAGGGGAGGTAAATGAGAATCCCAAGTGGGGCATTGACGATCTTCTTCATCGACGCCTGCAGCTGCGGGTAGCAGTCGCATTTGAGCGAATGGAAGATATCTCCCGTTAAACATCCCGAGTGGACTCGGACCAGCGGAAGCTGGCCGGCCGCCTGGTCCGTCCTGTTAATCAGGACGAACGCTTGATTTCGGGGGTCGGAACCCTGGTAGGCGCGAGCCTCCAGTTGCAGTTCCGCACCCTCAAGCTCGATTGGCAGCATTGTTTGTGCTGACCAGTCGAGATCAAGCGCGTAGGACTTGACCGCAGTCGATTGCATCGAACTCTCCAAACGGCGAACCGGACGCGTTATGCACCGGTGATTTGGGGTTTGTGAAGCGGTCACTCTTGACGAGTGACCAAGGCCCGGAAGCAAAAAGAGTTGTTGCTCTCTTCCCCAAAAAGAGCATCCGAACCAGCGAACCCATTGAACGTGAAGGCAGGCTTCCCGATCTCCGGTCCCAGTGCCGCGGGCGTGACGCGCGGTTCTAGGCAGCGTCCCGGCGAACCAGGACAACGCGCCGCAGCAAAGCACCGCAGCTCGTCAGGATGACAGGGTTAGCGTCTGGAACATGAACGCCAGATGTATGCTGCCGTCATCAGACGGTCATCGCGCATCAAGACCGGTGGCGTCACCTGCTTTAAAGGGCGCCTAAAAACTTTATATACTTCATGCTCTTAAAGAAAACGGGACGCTTCTCAGCGCCGCCAGATTGGTTCCTGAACGAGCTTGCTCCCTCATGCGCCAAAAGACCTATGCCCGCGATGCGAAGGTTGCCCAGATCCTGCCATGGGCAGATTTAGACTGGACCAAATTGATTCATTGAATTCGCCAGCCCGCGCAGCGCACATAAGTCTGGTCGGGTGAAAAAAGAAGCTCCCACAGGTAGGCCAGAGAGGTGGCGCACGGTGCCGGGGGGGGCACACGAGACCTCTTTGGCCCCCAGCGTGGGAGCTGATCAACTCGCAGTCCAAGACGCGAGACTTCAAACGCTTGACGCAACTGGCGAACACATCACGAACAAGCCGAGAGGACAAGATCGATGCCCACAGGCCATGAACGCACTACGCAAGACTTAAAGTTGCTTCCGACCTCGTCGCGGGCAAGACCAACTCCGTAGCGCTTGATTTCTAGCAGCAAAGGTCCCCAAATTACTCCGTTCTAGGCTCAATATTCCAGGCTGTGGATAAGACAGCTCCCATAAATCAAGCGGAATAACCTTCGGTTACCCTGAGCTTGCCTGCCACCTCGGATCACTTGTCTGCTTCGATCAAAGGTCGATGCCGGTAGCCGCGCCAGGAGTCCCGGATGTATTGAGATAGATGGCATGGAGCGATGTTTGCGCCGTGATGAACAAGCGGTTCCGCTTCAAGCCGCCGAAGCACAGATTTGAAACAATCTCTGGCACCTTTAGTGTGCCAAGGTGCGTGCCATCAGGAGCGTAGCAGCGCACGCCGTCGCTCGTGGATGTCCAAACGTTGCCGTGTACATCGCAACGAAAGCCGTCGAAGAACCCGGCGTCGGAAACAGCAAACATACGTGGTTCACTGACCCGTCGGCCGTCTGCTGAGACCGCATACGCTGTTAAAGCGCGTGGAAGTCCGTCGACGTGCGAGGCACCGGTATCGCTGACATACAGCGTGCGCTCGTCCGGCGAGAAGGCGAGCCCGTTTGGGCGGACGCGATCAGCAATCACAAGGCTAACCGCATTGGTGCCGGGGTCGAGCCGGTAGACATTGCTGGCGCCAATTTCCGACACGCCCCTTTCGCCCTCGTAGTCACTGTCGATGCCGTAGGTCGGGTCGGTAAACCAGATCGAGCCGTCGGATTTAACGACCACATCGTTGGGCGAGTTGAAGCGCTGGCCGTCAAAGTGCGTTGCCAGCATCGTCACACGGCCATCGTGCTCGGTGCGTGACACGCCACGGCGGCCGTGCTCGCACGAAATGAGCCGGCCGTGTTGATCGACTGTGTGGCCGTTGGTGTTGCCAGCTGGCGCGCGAAACACTGACACGACCCCGCTCGTCTCATCGAGACGCATGATCCGATCGTTGGGAATGTCCGAAAAAACGAGATAGCGTCCGGCCGCGAAATAGGTTGGGCCTTCGAGCCACCGTCCTCCCGTCCACAGCCGTTCGAGCTTGGCGTGGCCGATGATCAGCGCGTTGAACCGGCGATCGAGACTGGTGTAGTCAGTCATGGGCCCCGTGCGATTTTGGTTTCGGGCGTTGCACACCCCAGCCCGTCGGCGGAACACCGTTGCCCGGATGACGCGGGTCCGGGCCCCAGATGGCCTGATACGTGTCGATGGCTTTGCCACGGGTCTGTAATATCGACCATAACGCAATCAACAGGAGCCACCAGATGCCGAGCGCCACGGGCATCCAGCGCGGCGCGTTGACCAGCCACAGCCCCGAGGCAGTGGTTACGATCGACAGCCCGAGTGCGAGATAGCCGGCGCTCTTGTGCAGGCGCTCGAACAGGCGCCGTCGTGGCGTCATGTCGTAGTGGTCACCGGCAAGGGAGCCATCGGGGCGCGGGTCAGTCGGTCCGCCTTTGCTGCCTCGCAGCCAAGCGCCAGCGAATTGCAACATACACGCTGCAACGACAAGCCAGCCGAGAAACCAATGCCAAGGCGACCCCGGCTGAAGGGGACGCCAGATCAAAGCAAGGGCGACAACTATCAATACGCCGGCCGTGTACTGGAGCCCCTGGTGGGCATACCACCAGACTTTGTTGTCGCGTTCGACTGGCCAGTTCTGGCGCGGCATCACTTTGAAAAAACGCGCAGCGATCACGCCGAGGGGCAGCAGCACAGCCCAGGCTACGACCATCAATCGTCCGTGCCATGCCACAGCCGGGTCGAGGGTGTGCGCACGCGTTGGGTCCAAGGATGCCAGCAACCATTCGAGAATCACGTCTGATGCGCCTTTGCCATTTTGGCTTGGATCGATTTCGACCAGATCACATGGCCTGGCTCCTTACCGCCGATAATCGCCAATAGGAGCGCTTCTTGATCCGAAACGTTGATGAAGGTGCGCATTACACCGGGCGGGCAGCAGATCCCATCGAGATAGTTGAGGTCGATATGCTCTTCGCCGTTGTCACCCCAGGCAATTCGCCATTTTCCTGTCAGGCAAATGAAGGTTTCCTCGGTGTCGTGGGAGTGCAGGGCGGCCCCATTACCCGGCTGCGCGCGGATAAAGTCGATGTGGTAGTTCTCGGCAGTCTCGACCTGCGGCTTCAAGTTTTCGTCC
>JANNXS010000287.1:0-4082 GCA_031409695.1 Hyphomicrobiaceae bacterium | reverse complement strand
GAAGTCATGCAGCGCATCGCGGTCCCGATGATTGGCGGCATGGCTTCATCTACGTTGCTGACGGCACGAACCAACAGATAAAAGTGGTCGACCGTAAGTCGCTGAAGCTGCTGACCACCTTTGGCGACGGCGGTCGTCAGCCCGGCCAGTTCTACGGTGTACACAGCATTGCAACCGACTCGAAGGGCAATCTGTACACGACGGAAACCTGGGAAGGTAAACGCGTCCAGCGGTTCTTGAACAAGGGCGTCGCGAGCGTGCCGCCTGTCCAAGGCGTTGTCTGGCCTGCGCGCCGCAACTAAGCGCCTCGGCAACGGTCCGCCCATACAGAGTTCGGGAAGTCACATGAACAAGCCGCGATTATTGTGGATACTGGTCACGTTGCTGGGCGCAGGCTCGCTCGGCGCTATCGCGATGTCGCGGGGCGAAAGCGTCAACGCCCTCTGGCTGATGACCGCAGCAGTCTGCGTCTATCTGCTGGCGTTCCGCTTCTACAGCCTTTTCATCGGCAACCGCGTCCTCGGGCTCGATCCTGCCCGTCCGACCCCGGCGGTGACCCACAATGACGGGCTGGATTACGTCCCGACCAACAAATACGTCCTGTTCGGACACCATTTTGCTGCGATCGCCGGTGCGGGCCCTCTCGTCGGTCCCATCCTAGCAGCGCAACTGGGCTATCTGCCCGGTGTTCTCTGGATTGTCATCGGTGCCGTAGTGGCCGGTTGTGTGCAGGACTTCGTGATCCTGGTGATGTCCATGCGTCGGGGCGGCCGCTCGCTCGGCGAGATGGTGCGCGAGGAGATGGGACTGATTCCGGGACTGGTCGCACAGGTTGGCACCTTCGTGATCATGGTCATCATTCTCGCCGTGCTCTCACTGATCGTCGTGAAGGCGCTGGCGCACAGCCCCTGGGGGGCAAGCACCGTCGCCGCGACCATTCCCATTGCCCTCGTGATGGGCATCTACATGCGCTTCGTGCGCCCGGGCCGGATCGGCGAAGTCTCGGTGGCGGGATTCGTGCTCTTGATCCTATCGGTGATCGGCGGCCGCTACGTGGCGAACGACCCGTATCTGGCGTCCATTTTCACGCTGACCGAGCTGCAATTATGCTGGCTGCTCATCGCCTATGGCGCAGTAGCCTCGATCCTGCCCGTGTGGCTGCTTCTGGCACCGCGCGACTATCTGTCCACCTTCATGAAAATCGGCGCGATCGTGCTGCTGGCCGTCGGCGTGGCCATCGTGCAACCGGAACTTCAGATGCCTGCCTTCACGAAGTTCGTGGATGGCGGGGGTCCGGTGTGGTCCGGCAATATCTTCCCGTTTCTTTTCATCACGATCGCCTGTGGTGCGGTTTCGGGTTTCCACGCCCTGATCTCGTCGGGCACGACACCCAAGCTGGTCGCCAGCGAGGCGGACGCCCGCATCATCGGCTATGGTGCGATGCTGATGGAATCGTTCGTCGCGCTGATGGCTATTTTGGCGGCGTCGATCCTCGATCCGGCCATCTATTTCGCGATGAACAGCCCCGGGGCCGTGATTGGCACGACTGCTCAAAGCGCGGCTGCGACGGTGACGGCAATGGGCTTTCCCGCCACGCCGGAACTGCTCACCAACACCGCCCGCGAAATCGGCGAAGTCACCATCATTTCGCGGGCCGGCGGCGCACCAACGCTCGCCGTCGGCATGGCCCATATTTTTTCGGAGTTTCTGGGCGGCAAAGCGATGATGTCGTTCTGGTATCACTTCGCCATTCTGTTCGAAGCGCTTTTCATCCTGACCGCGATCGATGCCGGAACCCGCGCCGGACGCTTCATGTTGCAGGATCTCATCGGCGTCTTCGTGCCCGCTTTCCGCAAGACGTCGGCGCTTGTTCCGAACCTCATCGCCACCGGACTGTGCGTCTCCGCGTGGGGCTTCTTCCTTTACCAGGGCGCGACCGATCCGCTGGGCGGGGTCAACACGCTGTGGCCGCTCTTCGCGCTATCGAACCAGATGCTGGCCTGCATTGCCCTGACGTTCGCGACCGTTGTCCTCTTCAAGATGAAGCGCCATCGTTACGCTTGGGTCACTGCGGCGCCGTCCGCTTGGCTGTTCGTTTGCACGCTGACGGCGGCCTTCCTCAAGCTTCTGTCGTCTGATCCGGCCCTAGGGTTCTTGGCCCATGCCACGCGCTTTCAGGCGGGGCTCGATGAAGGGCGGGTGATCGCGCCTGCAAAGAGCCTGGTGGAGATGCAAAAGATTGTCTTCAACGATCGCATCGACGCGGCGCTCTGCGTGTTCTTCATCCTCGTGACGCTGACGATGACCGCCTATGGCGTACGAGCGTGCTTGCAGGCGTTGCGCGCCGGGGAATGGACCGCGCGCGAAGCGTCCGCACATCCGGCTGTGGTGACCGTGTGAAGCTACCCGCTACACTCAACGGTTTGATGCGTGGCATTTGTGACTGTGGACGTTTGATGGTCGGGGTGCCGAGGTATGAGAACTACCTCTTACACATTCGGACGCAGCACCCCGACTCGACCCCGATGAGCGAGGCTGAATTCGTTCGCGATAGGCAAGCTGCGCGGTTTGGCGAAGGCGGCCGTGGCGGCTTCCGCTGCTGTTGAAGACATAGAGGAGTTTGTGATGAAGAGCTTACTGAAAATATCGCGGTGCTTTGCCACCGTCGGCCTCGCTGCAACATTGATTGCGTCAACATTTCAAGTCGCCTTTGCACAGGCGGCGCGAACCTATGAAAACGTCGTCAACTGGGCGCAGCTTCCACCGGGGACCGCGTGGCAGGACATGAGCGGCGTCGATATCGATGCCAAGGGCAATGTGTACACGCTTCAGCGCACGCCCTCAAAGGTCATGGTGTTTGACTCAAATGGCAAATTCCTGCGGTCATGGGGCAAAGGGGCGTTTACAAAGGCTCATGCGTTGCGCGTCGATCGGCAGGGCAATATTTGGATCACCGACAGGGAATTGCACCAGGTTTTGAAGTTTACGCGCGATGGCAAGCTGCTGATGGCGCTCGGCACTGAGGGCGTTGCTGGGGACAATGAGTCCATTGTTGCCCTGAACGGACCCGCCGATGTGGTCTTTGCGCTGAACGGTGATATTTTCGTTGCGGATGGAGAGAGCAGCAACACCCGGATCGTCAAATATCGCAAGGACGGCACGTTCCTGAAGATGTGGGGAACCAAGGGCGCCGGGCCAGGACAGCTGCAGACTCCCCACAGTATCGTCATGGATACTCGCGGTCGGCTGTATGTCGCCAACCGGGGGAACAAGCGGGTCGAAATCTATGACCAGAACGGCACCTTTCTCGGTCAGATCACCAAAGCTGCCACCCCCTACGGCCTCGCCATATCGCCCGACAATATCCTCTACGTTGCCGACGGGACCGCAGGCTCGGAAGGCCTGACAGTTCTTAACACGCGGAGCGGAAAAATCTTGGCGCACATATCTGGCATCACGGGCGCACACATGATTGCGGTTGACCGTAAGGGCGCAATCTACGTAGCCGAAGTGCGTGGGAGGGCAGTGGAAAAGTTTATTCCCTGCTCACGGCCGCATTGCGGCGCAAGAACGACAACGACGTCGGGGGCAACATTTCGGTGAAGCTGGCTGGTCCCAACAATGCGACTGGCGCGCTGGCGCGCGAAGGCATGATGCCCAACCACAAGAAGCTCTTGCGCATCTACCGCGAGGAAGGCTTGCGGGTGCGTCGCCATGGTGGCCGCAAATGGGCGCTAGGCACGCGTGCGCCGATGACGATCCCGCAGGGCCGAACCAGCGCTGGTCGCTCGACTTCGTCTCCGACAGCTTCATCTGTGGCCGCCGGTTCCGCATCCTGTGTGTGGTCGACGACTTCAGCAGGGAATGCCTGGCGCTGGTGGCCGACACGTCGATCTCGGGTGCCAGGGTGGCTCGCGAGCTGACCGCCATCATCGCCCAGCGGGGCAACCCAGCGATGATCGTCAGCGATAATGGAACCGAACTGACCAGCATGGCGATCCTGCAATGGTCGAAGGATCGCAAGGTTGACTGGCACTACACGGCCCCAGGCAAGCCAACCCAGAATGCGTTCGTCGAGAGCT
>JANNXS010000286.1:0-13234 GCA_031409695.1 Hyphomicrobiaceae bacterium | reverse complement strand
TGCCGTGACGCTCGCCATCTTTTCCTTGGCGGCTTCGGCAGCCTTTGTTTGCGCGTCTGACGTGGCGGCGACGATGAGGTCTTCAAGCATTTCCTTCTCGCCGGGCGACAGCAGGCTCGGATCGATGACGATGCCCTTCATTTCGGAGCGTCCGCTCATGGTGACCGTCACGAGCCCACCGCCTGCCTTGCCGGTGACGAGGATTTCGGCAAGCGCGTCTTGGGCTGCCTGCATCTTCGACTGTACGTCGCCGAGCTGCTTCATCATCTTCATCATATCGAACATCAGAGGTTCCTCACCTGTGTCTGCTAAATGGCCTACCACAGGCAGTGCGATCCAGGGAGCCCCTCTGCGAGCGCGCGCTGAACACGCAGCGCAATTGCCCCGTGTGCCCGCAACGTCACGCGCCTCATGATCGGCGATGCTGCCGCCGCGAGTGTCATATCGAGCCTGTCGCGCGGCAGCGTATCTTCGGCGCGCTGCGGCCACTCGATCAGGGTCAGCGCACGCGGCTGCGTTTCGTTGAAACCGATGCCTTCCAGTTCGTCCGCACCCGACAGCCGATACAGGTCATAGTGTGCGATCAGCCCTCGCGGCCCGTCGTACTGTTGTTCGATTGGAAATGTCGGGCTCGGCACTTCGGCTTCAGGCTCACCGAGAGCGGCCCGGATGAACGCCCGCGCAAACGTCGTCTTGCCCGCCCCAAGATCGCCGTTGAGCGCGATGCAATCGCCGGTGACGAGTTGCGACGCGAGTGCCGTGGCGAGCCGCGCGAGGCCAGCTTCGTCGAGTTCCATGTCGGCGCTAGCATTCATGACAAAAATGCGTCTCGCTGTACGCTTGGATTGCCTGTGTTTGGATCGACCCGACTTTGGCGCGAAATTCACACACGCTCAAGGCTTGATATCTTTGCAAACGTCAAAGTCGCGTCGCACCAAGAGTTTGGCGATAGGCCAGAAAGCGTCCAAGAAACCCTAAGCGGTCCATGACGCGGACGTGAACTGAATGTCCGCCGCAGCTATAAAATTGCAAATCCCAGCGCTGCCCCTTACGCCGCCTCTGCATCAAGCACGCCGACACCGCTTTCTGGAAACCGCACCGTGACACGCGTGCCACGGCCTGGTTCCGACACGAACGTGACGTTGCCACCGTGCAGTTCGACTAGTTTCTTGACGATTGAGAGGCCTAGACCAGCGCCACGGTGTTTCGAGCCAAGCGTCTTGCTTTCGAAACGCTCAAACACCTTCGATTGTTGTTCGAGAGGCACGCCGACCCCCTGGTCTTCAACGGCGATCGCAATCATGCCGCGTTCACGCCAGGCGGCAACCTGAATGGTATCGCCATGCTTGGAAAAGCCGACAGCATTGGACAGCAGGTTGAACAACACCTGTCGCACACGCACCTCGTCGGCAACAAAGGTCTCGACTTCAGGTGAAATGCGTACATCAAAGCCGATGCGAGCGCGGTTGGCGCGTTCACGGACGTCCGTTACAGCGCGATCAATAACGGAGCGCGCGGTAACCGGTGTCATTTTCAACTCGAGACCGCCAGCATCGATGGTTGCGAGATCAATGATATCGTCGATGAGGGCCAGCAGCGTCTTTGACGAGCCTTCGATATCGCCCAGGTATTCACGCTGCTTGTCGTTGAGTGGGCCGACATGAGGCCCTTGCATGAACTCCGTATAGCCGAGGATGTTGGTGAGCGGCGAACGCATCTGATAGGATACGAGACCAACAAACTGGCTCTTCATGCGGTCGGCTGCAACGAGTGCTTCATTGCGCTCGATAAGGGCACGTTCGGCACGGCGGGCGTCTGTCACATCGGCAAATGTGATCAACGTGGCGCCATCGGGCAGAGGTGTCGCGGCATAGGCGATGACACTGCCGTCGGCGCGGGTCAGCTGTCCGTCAATGCCAGCGCGGCGATCCGAAATGCCCGTCACGGTGGCGACCATCTGCTTCCAGATTACATCATCGTCGTAGAGCACACGGCATTGGCCGGTGACTTCTTCTATGTGCGGTCCCTCCGAGAGCATCTTGCGTGACAGGCGCCAGATCTGGGCGAAGGCTTTGTTGTGCAGTTGAACGCGGCCATCGGGTGCGAACACAGCAACACCTTCCTTCAGGCTATCGAGTGTTTCGCGCTGCACGTCGATCATCGCGTTGAAGCGGCTTTCAAGGGCGAGGCGCTGGGTCACGTCGTCGAACAGATACGTGACGCCACCATCAGGGCGTAGTTCGGCTGAGACGTGGATAGTGCGGCCGTCAAGCAGGTGCCACCAGTCCTCATACTGATCACCGCCGCGGAAGGCTGTCATTACTTTCAGTTTCCATTCGCGGTAATTCGGTACTTGCGGCAGGCGGGAGAGGCCGCGCAACCGGTCGAGCGTTTCCTCAACGGTCGGATTGCCAGACAGCCAATCGGCATCCAATTCCCAGATGGCCCGATAGGCATCGTTGAAGAAGGCGAGTTTCTGGTCGCGACCATAAATGGCAACGCCGCTCGCGACACGATGGAGCGTCCGATCATAGGCGGCTGTGCGGCGTTCGGCATCGACCTTCGCGTTTGCAAGCGCTTCGACATCCATGGCAACGCCTGCACTTGCGCCGTCGAGAGAGACGATCGTTACGTCATAGGCGTGCATCTGGCCATTGATCACGAGTGGCATGCGTTCAGCATAGCGCGGCGCTTTCGCGAGTGTGGCTTTCGCCTTGTCGCGCTTGCGGGCCTCTAACAACTCGACTGGCAGCTGCACGACATCACTCGTCCGCTCGGCGCCGACGGCCGTCACGTAGGCGCCGTTGGCCCAGGTGATGCGCCCTTGATCGTCTGTGAACCAGGTCGGCACGGGCAATGAGTCGAGGAGCGTCCGGCCGGCAAGGATCTCGCGGTTTAACTCACGATGTTGATCGAGTAAGCGCGCCAGATCCCGACGATGGCCGGTGACACCGCGCAGCCGCAACATGGCACGGGCCCCGAACGCGCGACCGTCGGCTTCAAGATGGGCCCCAGCCGTGGTGCGCACGATAACATTGAAGGGGCGCCCCATTGTGAATAGCCCGTCGAGGCCACTCTTCAGTTCGTCAGCGGACGCCTTATCCAACCAGTGGCCGAACATCTGTAGTTGGTTGGCATCTGTCGGCAGCCCAGCGACGCCCGCTAGAGATTGCACCGCGATCCGCACCGGCATACTGTGTTCCCACAACACAACCACCTGCGGCTCGGCATTGACGATCGCATCAGAGGCGGCAAGCGCATCCTGCAGGCGGCGCACTTCCGCGAGGCGCCGCTGGTCAGCTCGAAACACCAGTTGCGGCACGCCAAGCAGGATTGCACCGGCGACGGCAAGAGCTGTTGCCACGCAGGTCATCAACACGAGCCGCACGTGCGAACCGTTGATCCAAGCCGAGCCACCGATTGCGATGGCAAGCACCAGGACAAGGACGACAGCGCAACTTGCGGCGAACAGCAGGGTCAGTTCGCCACGGGGACTGGCAGCCATGGCTCGAAGTGCAGACATGGATTAATCTCGGTGCTGGGATGGGCATATCCCGCCGACACCTTCTCATCGCCAAAAACCGCTCTGGGACACCACTTGGCCCGATTGGTCTTTAGGGTTTGAAAGTAAAAAGCGCGGTATTTCAAGACCATGCCGCGCTTCGTGCTGATCTGCCATGACATTTCAGGCACACTTGCCATGTTTCGTATCAAAAACAGCGTTTAACTCGCTGGATACATGACGTTTTTTATCATCGCGCGGCGACCATATCGAGTTGCGAGCGGAACTCATGTCTGAACTGCGACTACGTCTGAACCGCGGTTGTCGGTCCCGACGACTGCTCATTTGTTGCTAACGGGGCGAAAATCCTCGCGCAGGCGAACGACGGTTTTCGGTGGGTCGACGAAGGCGGGAAGCTCTTCAGACACTATGTTACCGCCCCGCGAACCGAAAACTCTTGGCCTCGCCAAACCTCCGACGTGAGAATATCGTGCAGCTGTGCGGCTGCGTCGTAGATCTCGGCATAGCTGAGATACAGCGGCGCAAAGCCAAAGCGCATGAAGTCTGGCGTGCGGAAGTCTCCAATCACGCCGCGAGCCGCGAGCGCTTGCATAATCTCGTAGCCATGGGGGTGGCGGAACGACACTTGGCTGCCGCGGCGGGCATGGTCGCGTGGTGCCGCGAGTTTGACGCCGAAGGCGCTGCAACTTTCCTCGACGAGGGAAATGAAGACATCGCTGAGGGCGAGACTTTTTGCCCGCACCTGATCGAGATCCACGTCGTCCCAGACATCGAGTGCGCCTGAGAGCGCGCGCATGGAAAGGATGGGTTGCGTCCCGCACAACATCGGGCGCAGGCCCTCACCTGGCGTGTAGTCGCGCACGAAAGCAAAGGGTTTCGCGTGCCCCCACCAGCCCGTCAGCGGCTGCGTGTAGCGGCCGTGGTGGCGTTCAGCGACCATGATGTAGCCGGGCGCACCCGGCCCGCCATTGAGATATTTGTAGGTACAGCCGACGGCCATGTCGGCGTTGGCGGCGTTCAGATCCACTTTCAAAGCGCCGGCCGTGTGGCAGAGGTCCCAGACCACAACGGCGCCTGACGCATGCACGCGCTGAGTAACGGCCGCCATGTCGCGCAGAACGCCGGTCCGGTAGTCGACCTGGTTGATCAACACAACGGCCACCTGATCGTCGATGAGATCTTCGAGTGCATCAGCATCGCGGCCTTCAAGGCGCAGTTCGACCTGTGGCCGCACGCTTTGGACACCTTGCGCTATATATATGTCGGTTGGGAATCCCGCGCCCTCGGCAACGATCACTTGGCGCCCTGGCCTGAGGCTCAGTCCGGCATTGAGCGCCTTGAAGATGTTTGCGGACGTCGTATCGACAACCACGGTTTCGCCAGGGACTGCCCCAATCAACCGGCCGACCCGATCGCCAAGCGTCATCGACAACTCAGCCCACCCTGCAGCGTTCCAACTGCGGATCAGACCTTGCGCCCATTCGAACTCAGCCGCGACCTTCAAGGCCGCGATTGCAGTCTTCGAGGGTGGGCCGAGTGAATTGCCATCGAGGTTGATCAGGCCTTGCGTCAGTAAAAAGGCTTCGCGTTTGGCCGCCAGGGGGTCGCGGGCATCGCAGACGAGAGCATCGTTGCGCGTGAACGTTGTTTTCATGGGATGGCACCGGTGTCACTAAAAGCCAACGACCAGTGCCATGGGGGACGAGCGCGGCATAGCCGTGAATATGGCCGCCCAGGTCGGCTTCCTGGGCGGATCGGTTGCGCCGGGACGCCTCTCACCGCGATATTCCCCTTGACCACTCTGGCGATGCAGGCCAGCGAAGGCTCTTGCGACCGGCTGTCTGCATGAGCTGGCTGAGACGACAAGATCACACGACCAGATCCCACGACAGAGGGGCTCAAGATGATGAAGCGCAACCGCCGTGTAAAGATCGTCGCGACATTGGGGCCGGCGTCGGCGGAGCCAGAGATGATCGAGCGGCTTTTCCAGGCCGGCGTCGATGTGTTCCGACTGAACATGAGCCATTCGCGCCCGCCCCACGATGGCATTCGCAAACTTCACGCAGCAGTTCGAGCCGCCGAGGCTAAATTTGGCCGTCCCATTGGCATCCTATGCGACCTGCAAGGACCGAAATTCCGGGTTGGCGAAATGACGGCAGGTCGTCAGGTCCTGAAGCTCGGCGAGACCTTCCGTTTCGATCAGACCGAAAATTCTGGCACCGAGAACCGCTGCTTCCTGCCGCATCCGGAAATATTTGCCGCCATCGAACCGGGCCACAATCTGTTGCTCGATGACGGTAAGATCCGAATGCAGGTGATTGACCGGACCGCGACCACGATTGACGCCAAGGTGATGGTTGCTGGCGCACTCGGCTCACGCAAGGGCGTGTCGATGCCAGACACGATTTTGCCGATCAATCCAATTACGGAAAAAGACAAGGGCGATCTCGATTTCGCACTCCGGCTGGGCGTCGATTGGGTCGCGCTTTCGTTTGTGCAGCGCGGCGAGGATGTGGCGCTTGCGCGCCAGATGATCGGCAATGGCGCGGCCATCATGTCGAAGATCGAGAAGCCTTCAGCCATTACCGACCTCGACGCCGTTGTCGCGATGTCGGATGGATTGATGGTGGCCCGTGGTGATCTCGGCGTTGAAATGCCGGTCGAGCAGGTCCCAGGCTTGCAAAAGCAAATCACGCGTCAGGCACGCGCGGCGGGCAAACCGGTGGTGGTTGCAACGCAAATGCTCGAGAGCATGATCTCATCGCCGGTGCCGACACGGGCAGAGGTGTCCGATGTCGCAACGGCAGTGTTCGACGGCGCCGACGCTATCATGTTGTCGGCTGAAAGCGCGGTTGGCCAGTTCCCGATTGAAGCCGTTGAGATGATGAACCGTATCGCGATTCAGGCCGAGGCGGACCCGACCTACGACGCGCTTGTGCACGCAACACGCACGCCGCCACAGGCCACAGGTGCCGACGCGATTGCCGCAGCAGCCCACGCTGTTGCTGAAACACTGAAGCTGTCCGGCATCATCTGCTACACGGCGACGGGCTCCACCGCGCTGCGTGTGGCGCGTGAGCGGCCAGGCTTGCCGGTCATCGGCCTGACGCCTGTTCTTGGCACCGCGCGCCGCCTCGCCATGGCCTGGGGCGTACATTGCGTGTTGACCAGCGACCCCGAGAACCAGGCCGATATGGTGCGCAAGGCCTGTCGCATCGCGTTCGACGAGGCCTTTTGCAAGGCCGGCGAAGGCGTGATCATTACAGCCGGCGTGCCGCTCGGTTCGCCGGGCACGACAAACATGATCCGCATCGCGTTTATCGGGGAAGGCGGCGTGCCCGTGGCAGAGGGTCGGTGATGGGGATCGAGTTGAGCGACAAGCGACCCGAACGGTCGAGTTGCCCTTGCTCAACCACCGGCCCCCAATGGTGTGTTGCGGTCGTGACCGGTTCGATCAGGTCGGCTGCGTTGTCAATTACGTTGTCGGGCGAAGAATGATCTTTGCGGCCGCCGTCGTGCCATCGTCCATGGCTTTGAACGCGCCGACACCCTCGCGCAACGGACGCTCCTCGATCCAATCAAGTGCGCCGAGTTTGCCAGCGGCCATGGCAGCGACAGTCTCGCGGAAGTCTGCCATCGTGTAGCAAAAGGTGCCGATCAGGGTCACTTCCTGCAACGTCAAACGGCGGATGTCGATGCCGCCGTTACCGGGCAGCAACCCGGCATGGACGATGACGCCACCTGCCTTGACCAACCGGCACGCGGCGTCGCGCGTTCGTTCGGCGCCCACTGCATCAATGACGAGATCGATGCTCCCACCTGGAGGTTCCGCCGTTGAGCCCGGCTCGTAGACGTCGAAGGGCCCGGCTTTGCTGATCGTCTTCCGCCGCGCGGCGTTCGGCTCCGCCACATGGATGCGAGGGCAGCCGGACATGGCAAGCACCAAGGCTGCTGCGAGCCCGATCGCCCCACCACCGAGGACAACCGTTGCCAGACTCGTGGCCGGTCGGCGTGTTGCATTGAGGCCGAGTTGTACGGCGTGATAGGACACGGCGATCGGCTCAGCCAGGGCTGCTTTGACAACATCAAGGCCATCTGGAACTTCGACTAGGTTCTGCTCCGGGATGCTGACGAACTCGGCAAACGCGCCCGGCCGCGGCATCATCGAAATGATCTGGCGGGACGTACAGAGATTAGAGCGCCCATCGAGGCAGAACCCGCATGCACCACACGTCACGAGCGGATTGACTGTAACGCGCCGACCTTCGAACTGGCCGGACATGGCTATGCCTGCTGCCTCATGGCCGAGGATCAAGGGCGCTGGCCTCCGGCTATCGTGACCGTGATAGGCGTGCATGTCGGAGCCACAGATGCCGACCGCATCGACCTTCACGATGACCTCGTCGTTGCGCGCGATAGGGTCGGGTTCATCACGGAACACGAGCGTGTTCGGGCCTGTGTAAACTAATGCCTTCATCGGCTGCTCATTTGGCTGTGAACCCGCCGTCGACGTAAATCGTCTGGCCGGTGATGTAGGCTGAAGCGTCGCTGGCAAGGAATACCGTGACGCCGTGGAGATCCGCCAGTTCCCCGTTGCGACCGATCGCGGTTTGCGCGGCGTTCATGGCGACCCGGTCTGGATCGTTAAAAACAGCAGCCGTAAGGGGCGTTGGAAAAAAACCTGGGGCAATCGCATTGCACGTGATGCCGTGGCGCGACCACGCCTCGGCAATGGCCCGTGTCAGTTGCACGATACCGCCCTTGCCCGCCCCATAAGGCGCGCTATTTGGGAATGCCCGGTTTGACTGCAGCGAGGCGAGGTTGATGATCCGCCCCCAGCCCTGCGTGCGCATCGCCGGTGCGAGTTTCTGCGTCAGGAAAAATGGAGCTGTGAGATGCAGCTTCAGGTGCAGGTCGAATGCCTCGGGCGTCACTTCGTTGAATGGCTGGCGCAGATTTACGCCGGCGGCATTGACGAGGATGTCGATCCGCGTGCCATCAGCGAACAACTGCTTCGTCATGGCGTCGATGGCGCCGTGATCCGTCAGGTCACAGGCGCACGGGGACGCTGTGATGTGCTCGCCCGAGAGGTCGCTGACAGCCCGGGCGAGTTCGTCCGTACGCCGCGCCACCAGCACAATGCGCGCGCCAGCGAGCCCAAGCGCGCGCGCCATGGCGAGGCCAATGCCCGAGTTGCCTCCCGTGACAAGCGCGGTCCGGCCTTCAAGCGAGAACAACTGGGCCAAGCGGTTTGTCACCCTGGATGCTCCTCGAACACTTTCCGACGAAGTCGCTTCCCGGTTCGTCGTCAAAAATGCGACCAATCAGACCCCCAGAGCACGTTCCGATTCTGAAGGATCGGAGCGTGTTCTAGGTTATCGGTTCGCCAAGATCAAAGTTGTGGCCTGGGAAATATTTGGCCATCCGGTCGTCGGCCGTTCGGGCGTGGGCTTCCATGCCCTCGAGACGCGAAATGCGCGCGGTGATCTGCGCCACCGTCTTACAAGCCTCGCGGTCCATACGCTGCCACGTGAGTGGTTTCAGGAACTTATGCACCGACAGCCCAGCTGAATAGCGCGCGGCAAATTTGGTCGGAAGAATGTGGTTTGGGCCTGTCGCCTTGTCGCCGAAGGCAACCGTGGTTTCCTCGCCAAGGAACAGCGAGCCATAGTTCGACAGGTTGGTAAGCCACCAGTCCAGGTCTTTCGCGTGGACTTCCAGATGCTCGCAAGCATACCGGTCAGAAACCTCGACCAGGTCTTGGCGTGTTTCGCATACGATAACCTCACCATAGTCCCGCCACGCAGCCGATGCCGCGTCACGCGCGGTCGGCGGTAAGGCCGCAATAAGGGGCGGCACCAGCTCCATGACCTTTTCGGCAAGTGGGCGCGAGCTTGTGAACAACCAAGCCGGGCTCTCGTGTCCATGCTCGCACTGCCCAACGAGATCGCTTGCGACGATGGCCGGATCGGCTGAGTCATCGGCGATCACAGCAACTTCGGACGGCCCCGCGAAAACGTCGATGCCAACCTTGCCAAACAACATGCGCTTGGTTTCGGCGACGAACTTGTTGCCGGGACCAACGATGATGTCGGCGGGTTTGCCGCTGAACAATCCGTACGCCATGGTTGCAATGGCCTGCACGCCGCCGAGCGTCATGACCACGTCGGCACCGGCCACCTTCATGGCGTAGAGAACATAGGGGTGAATGCCCTCGTTGTTGAAAGGTGTGGAGCAGGCAACAACGGTTTTCACGCCGGCCGCCTTGGCTGTGGCGATCGACATGTAGGCCGACGCGATGTGGGCGTAGCGCCCGGTTGGCACATAGCAACCCGCAACATTACACGGCACGAGTTTCTGGCCAGCGATGAGGCCCGGGGCAAGTTCGACCGAAAAATCCTTTACGGACGCGCGTTGCGCAAGCGCGAAGTCGCGCACTTTTGCCGCTGCGTATTCGATGTCGCGCTTGATGCCGTCAGGCACATCACGCGCTCGCCTCTCGATCTCATCGCGCGAAACGAGAATGTCGCCGGACCACTTATCGAGTTTCAAAGCGTAGTCGCGGACTGCCTGCTCGCCACGCTTCTCGATGTCGCCGAGCATCTCCGTCACGACTTTTTGCGCAGTGCCGGTTTCGGTCTCCGGCGTTTTGCTCGCGCGCTTGAGATAGACGTCTGCCATGATCATACTCTGCTTCAGCCGAGGCCCGCCGGAATTTAAGGCGGACGTGTGTAACGCGATCGTGTGTGGGGCGAGTTCCGCCGAACCAGGATGGTCCGGCGGAACTCGCCATTTGGGCTCGTCACTGTCAGTTTGTTTTGGCGGCAAACGCGGCCAACGTGGCATCGCTCTTAACCCGCTGCATGGCGGTGTCGTCGATGTAGCTCTTGGCATCGGGCGCTTTCGGAAGCGTGCCAACATCGGTCATGAACGCGCCAATGTTGCCAAGCCACTTGTCCACGTCGGACGCCCCGTTCGAGCGGTTCATGATCTTAAGTTGCTCATCGAGGGTGAATACGGGGCGTGTGGCAAATTCCGCGTCCGCGGCTCTGTCAGAGATCTCAACGCCACCGACAGCATAGAACTTCTTCATCATGGCGCGAGCATCGGCGGGATTTGCTTTTGCCCACGACCAGCCGCGCAGATAAACCGCGAGGAACTTAGCAACGGCTTGCGGGTTCTCTTTGACGAACTCGGGGCGGGCAACGAGCGCACCGGGGACGACCGCGTTTGCGTCTGCGCCGGAGCACAGATACTTGGCGTTGCCTTTTTCTTCGAGCGTGTAAGTGTTGGGCGCCCAAACACCTGCGATATCGCCATTGTTTGAGGTGATGGCCGAGATGATTTGGGCCTGTCCGAGATTGACAAACTCAACGTCAGAGTTGGCAAGACCCCACTTCTTCAAGCAACTCAGGCTCGCGTAGTGCACGGTCGAGTTGGTGGTGATCAGGATCTTCTGTCCCTTGATCGATGCGGGGTTAGCTTTCAGAGCCTCCAACTTGTCGGCGCGCACCATCAGGGCATTGGCCTTGGATTCGTCGTTCGTGAGACCAATCGTTGCTAGGCCAAAACGGGCCGCGCCGAGGACCGCTGGCACTGAGCCCGTGCCACCGACATCCCAGGACTTTGCCTGTGCTGCGGCAACCTGAGGCGCGCCGGCGGGAAACGTCGAAAATTCGGGCTCGAGTCCAACTTCCTTCCACCATCCCTTTTCGGTCGCAACGAAGAACGGCAGCGCCCAGTATAGTGCTGGCTGATAGCTGATTTTTATTTTTGTGACGTCCTGTGCGGCGGACGGCATCGCAGACGCAAGCGACAAGGCAATTGCCGTCGCGAGAGTTCCAAGGCGTTTTGACATTTTAAGCTCCCTGAATTCGGCCAGGACTGGCCGTGTTTTTTGATTGCAGGCGACGCGCTCTAAGCACCCTCCACGGTTTTTTCTTCGCGCAGTGATTTCCAGATGTGGGTTCGGAAATGGACAAATGACGGCAGGTCCATGACATCCTCAATGTTTGTCTGCTGGTCCCATTTCTCTGCCTCACGCACCGGCTTTACGTTGATGATTTCCTTGATGCGCCCTGGGCGCCGGGTCATGACCGCAACGCGATCGGCGAGATAGATCGCCTCCTCGACGCCATGCGTGATGAACAGCACCGTGCGCGGGTTGACGCGCGACAGGCGCACCAGTTCCTCCTGCATGACAACGCGGGTCTGGGCATCAAGTGCGCCGAAGGGTTCATCCATCAGCAGCACGACGGGGTCGAGTGCATAGGCTCTCGCAATGGCGACGCGCTGCTGCATACCGCCAGACAACTGATGGGGAAACGCGGCCTCGTAGCCAGTCAGGCCCATCAGCTTGATGAAGTGGGCGATCTGCACCCGTCGCTCGGCTTCGGCAACGCCCTTGTTGCGCAGACCAAAGGCGATGTTGTCGAACACGTTCTTCCACGGGAACAGTGCGAACTGTTGGAACACGACGGCACGTTCGGGCGCGGGACCATTGATAGCGACGCCCCCGACAGTCACGCGGCCGGTGGTTGGCGCGTCGAAGCCTGCGACCATGCGCATGCATGTGGTCTTGCCGCAACCGGACGGCCCAACGATCGCCACGAACTCGCGATCTGCGATTTCAAGATCGATGCCGTCGAGCGTCACGACGCCCGTGTCCCCGCGACCGTAGACCCGGCGAACAGCATCGAAGCGAATGCCACTCATTGTTGGTCCTCCATCAATCGAGCCCTCGCGAAAGGCGAATACGGCGCTCAAAAGCGCGTAACGCGACATCGATCAGGATTCCAATCATCCCGATTGCGACCATGCCCGAGACGACGGTGGTCGTTGACACCGCGCTTTGGCCTTGCACCATCATGTAGCCGACGCCGCTTGAGGCAACGATCAACTCTGCACCGACGAGCGATTGCCAGCCAAGGCCTGCCGCCACGCGAAGGCCGGCGACGATCGACGGGATAGACGCTGGCAACAGAATTTCTGTGATCATTCGGAAACTGCGCGTCCCGAGCATCTCAGCGGCTTCGATCAGATGCCGGTCGACATAGCGCGCACCGCGATAGGCATTAATAACGCAAGGCGGAAAAGCACCTGAGAAGATGATCATGATCGGGCCGCCGATGCCTGTCCCGAACCACAGCGCCGCGAACGGTACCCACGCGATCGGCGCGATGAACCGCAGGGCATCGAACACCGGCGTCACCATATCGTCGAGCCAGCGGAACCAGCCCATGAGCAGTCCGAGTGGAATCCCAATTGCGGCTGCGAGGCCGAAGCCCATGGCATAACGGCCGAAGCTTGAGGCGAGATGCTGCGGAAGGGTGAAGCCCGCGAATGTGTTGGTCAGGAGATGCGTGAAGCGCGCTGCAACATCCCAAGGTGCCGGCAAAAAGCTCCTTGGCACGAAACCGCTGGCCGCGACACCGCTCCAGGTTCCTAGAAATAGAAACAGGCCAATCGCACCCAACAACCAAGTCTCGTGGCGCGCAATCGGCAGTCTCGGATCAAGGCGCATGGCTCAGCCCCTCACCTGAACCCAAGGCAGCGCACGCTCCTCGACGATGCCCAGAAGTTTGGTCGTGCACCAGCCGAGGATGGCGACCCAGATCATCGCAAACAGGATCATGCCGGGATACAAGTCCTGCTGTGCGACGTTGAGGATGCGCCCGAGGCCTGCCACGGCGCCGACGAGTTCGGCGGCAA
>JANNXS010000285.1:0-3294 GCA_031409695.1 Hyphomicrobiaceae bacterium | reverse complement strand
AAGCTGCTTGAGATCGTGCGCGGTAAAGACACCAAGCCTGAGGTCCTCGCGACCGCCATCGCTGTCGCCCGTGCCATCGGAAAAGTGCCTGTCGTCGTTGGCAACTGTGATGGTTTCGTTGGCAACCGCATGCTCGCGCAGCGCTCCAAACAATCGGAAGCCTTGCTACGCGAGGGCGCCCTGCCCCATGAGGTCGATGCCGTCGTCACCAAGTTTGGCTTCCCCATGGGCCCGTTCGCCATGGGAGACTTAGCTGGCCTCGATGTCGGCTGGCGCTCGCGTAAAGACCGTGGCGTCCGTTCCGAGATCGCCGACAGCATCTGCGAAGCCGGCCGCTTTGGCCAGAAAACCAGCAAAGGCTATTTCCGCTATGAAGCTGGATCGCGCACCCCCCAGCGCGACCCGGAGGTCGAGCAGATCATCGTTGACGCGTCCAAGCGGCTCGGCATCACGCGCCGCTCCATCGGTGAGGACGAGATCCTCGGCCGCATGATTTACCCCATGATCAACGAGGGTGCGCGCATACTCGATGAGGGCATCGCGGTGCGTGCCAGTGACATCGATATCGTTTGGATCAACGGCTACGGCTTCCCGATCGGCAAGGGTGGTCCGATGCACTGGGCCGATAGCGTCGGCCTCGGCAAGATCGCTGAAGCGCTGACCAACTTCGCCAAGATGACGGGCGACAAGACGCTTGAGCCGTCGCCGTTGCTGGTCAAACTGGCAGCTGAGGGCAAAGGCTTTGCCTCACTGGCTCAAAGCAAGGGGTGAGGCTCAAAGCAGGGGGTGAGACCCCGCGATGAGGCGGCAAGACAGGGGACAAGACGGAGGGGTTTTGGCCCCCTCGACACCAACCCAAGGACTGGACGCATCTTTCATGGCCGCCAGTGCAACTCGTGTTTGTTCTGGTTTTTGTTTGACTTAACGCCTATGGGGGGCGTCCTTTCCGCGTTCCTGGTATATCCTGTGTCAAAACTACCCACCATTGCCATCGTCGGTCGACCCAATGTCGGCAAATCGACCCTATTCAACCGGCTCACCGGGACGCGCGACGCCCTCGTCTCGGATCTCCCAGGTCTGACCCGCGACCGAAAACTCGGTGAAGCCGAGTTCGGCGGACACATGGTCACGCTCACCGATACGGCCGGCCTCGAGGAGGCACCAAAAGGATCGATCGCGGCCCGCATGCGCGAGCAATCGGAAAAGGCGATCGAAACGGCGGATCTGATCCTGTTCGTCATCGATGCGCGGGCAGGCGTTACCGGCGCTGACGAAGCGTTTTCCCGCATCGTGCGCCAAGCGGGCAAACCCGTCGTGCTGGTCGCTAATAAATCCGAGAGCCGCGCCGCCGACGCGGGCTTTTATGACGCCTACAGCCTCGGCCTCGGGGACCCCGTCGCCATTTCGGCCGAACACGGCGAAGGCATGGGCGGGCTCGAATCTGATGTGCTCGCGGCGCTCGGTCTGAAGCAACTGTCAAACCGCAAGAAGCACGAGCAGGACGCCGACACCGAGGCAACACCCTCAAAGCGCGGCCCCATCCGGGTTGCCATTGTTGGCCGCCCTAACGCAGGCAAGTCGACGCTCGTCAATGCATTGATCGGCGAAGACCGAATGATCGTTGGCCCCGAGCCCGGCCTAACGCGAGACAGCGTCTCGACCGATGTGGTCTGGCACGGCCAAGACGTGCGGCTGTTCGATACGGCTGGCCTGCGCCGCAAGTCAAAGATCGACGAGACAGCCGAAAAGCTCTCAGCGAGCGACGCCATCCGCGCCATACGATTTGCCGAGGTTGTCGTTCTCCTGGTGGACGCAGAACGTCCGTTTGAGCAACAGGACCTGATCATCGCGGGTATCGCGATCGATGAAGGGCGCTCACTCGTTATCGCTGTAAATAAATGGGATCTGATCGACGACAAGCAGAAAGCGCTAAAGGATATGCGCGAACTCCTCGGCCACAGCCTCGCCCAGGTGCCGGGTATTACGGTCCTGACCCTGTCAGCGCGTTCGGGCAGAGGCGTCGAAAAACTGCAGCAGGCTGTCCTAGATGCGCACGCAGTCTGGAACAAGCGCGTTTCGACGTCAAAATTGAACCAGTGGCTGATCGATGCAACGCAGCGTCATACGCCCCCAGCTGCACGCGGCCGACCAATCCGCCTACGCTTCATCACGCAACCGTCAACCCGCCCTCCAACTTTTGCCGCCTTCTGCTCAATACCTGAGGCGTTGCCGAAGTCGTACGTCACGTATCTGGTGAAAAGCCTCCGGGAGACGTTTGACTTCCCAGGCACGCCGATCCGCTTCAACCTGCGCAAGGGCGAAAATCCTTACAGCAATAAATAAATAGCGCGAGCAGTCCCGATAACGAGCAGTCCCGATAAACAGTCAAGCGCACGGTCGGGCCAACCGTGCGCTTGAGCACATATGCAGAGATGACGAGTGACGAGAGAACAGAACCTCCTCACGCAGCGGCAAGGCGATCAGCCAGTACCAACAGCCCGTCGAGCGTCGACCGACTTTCAGGACCCATAATACCGACCGTTTTCGACTGCGCTTCGCGCCACACCGGATAAGCCATCCGGATCACTTCGCTGCCCTTAGCAGTCAGGTGCAGCCCGCGACCCCGGCGGCCAGCCGGTGGGTCCATGGTGAGATGCCCGAGCGCAAGCAACCGCTTCAAGTTGCGCGACAACGTAGACTTCTCGATATCAAGAGAACCGCCTATCTCAACCGCTGTTATCCCATCTTGTTGGGCCAATTGGGTGAGAAGCGTAAACTGGCTTGCAGTGATGCCAAGAGGGCGCAGCGCATCATCATAAACGCGCGTCACTATGCGAGACAGCTGACGAACCCGCGTCGCGAGACACGCACCAGATGTTGCCTCAGCGATTTCGGCGATCTCAGACGGATGCTTAAGCGGCGCCAGCGTATCCATATTGTTTCTCCCGAAGACCGGACGCCGGACACCCGCGGTCGCACTACCCTACTCAATAGACCTGCTGTGATTCGACTGTTTCTGGCAACGTCGCATCACGCAATGCAAGTGTGCGACGCTAAATGAACCCGTGACCGTTGCCGTTATCTGACATCTGTTGCGCGCAAGGCATCTGTCGGAAAAGCCAGGGCCATCTTGCGCTTTGTCCACGCGCAAAGTAAGCGGGCTGAAATTTCCATAGCGGCCTTGCTCCAGGTCCGCGACGAAGGAGTTGGCCATGGCCAAGGAAAAGTTTAATCGCGAGAAGCCGCACTGCAACGTCGGCACGATCGGTCACGTTGACCACGGTAAGACGACGT
>JANNXS010000284.1:0-3750 GCA_031409695.1 Hyphomicrobiaceae bacterium | reverse complement strand
CCCCGTCCGGCACCGGATCACCCGTCCCCGGCCGAACAATCTCTACGATGACGCCTTCGT
This sequence comes from Hyphomicrobiaceae bacterium, assembly GCA_031409695.1. Classification (GTDB taxonomy): domain Bacteria; phylum Pseudomonadota; class Alphaproteobacteria; order Rhizobiales; family Hyphomicrobiaceae; genus JABFRJ01. The sequence goes on along the minus strand of JANNXS010000284.1, from coordinate 3,690 downwards.
CAATAATCATACCCTCGACGGTGCCGTCAGGGCCCGGGCTCTCATAGGCGATCAGGCCGACATCGGCCGTGGCGTAGCATTGGAGACACGTGATGCCGCGTGATTTGTATTCAGCCCGGAGGGAGGGAAACAATGCACCACCCGAAACAAGTGCCCGTTTGATTGACGACACATCGCGCTTCGCGTCAGCCGCCTTATCGAGCAAAATTTTAAGATAGTCGGGCACGCCGGCATAGGCCGTAGGTTTCAAAGTTTCGATTGCGTCGAGCTGCTGCTCGGTATTGCCGGGACCTGCCGCAATCACGGCGCAGCCCAGCGCGCGCGCGCCCGCATCCAAAATCCAGCCTCCAGGCGTCAGATGATAGGCAAACGTGTTGTGCAGGATATCGCCTTTGCGGACACCGGCTGCATAGAGTGCACGCGCAGAACGCCACCAATCCTCGCCACGGCCTTCGGGTTCAAAAATGGGACCGGGCGACATCATGATCCGCCCCATGACGCCGGAAGAATCCGTGGCAAAGCCACCAAACGGCGGGCTCTTTGATTGCAGGTCCTTCAGGGCCGTCTTGCGCAGCACGGGCAGCAAGGCGAGCGCCTCGCGAGACGTAACCGCTGCGGGATCGACGCCCTCAAGCTGGGCGGCCCATCCCGACGCTAGGTTTTTGGCACGCCGCACAAGTGCCGGTAGCTGGGCAAATTGCGCCAAATGGCGTGCTTCAGGGTCACGTGTCTCAAGCTGGTCAAAGTGTGTGGGCATCACCGGAGATGTCACAGAAAACCTCATGTGCCGAAGCAGATCGAGGTCGAGTTAGGCATGGTCTCGCGGCGGGTCAAGCCAGCGGTCCGCGCGTTGTTTGAGGTGCGTCGAATAACTGCTGTGCCGTCGGGCGACGCTCTATACCGTCGGCCAAAAGGATTGACCGACGGGCTCAGTGTTTGTTGCGCGCGGCCGCCCCACCAACCCCGCGCGCGGATACCATCGGTCAACAATGACGACCGATGGTATAAGTGTTTGTTGCGCGCGGCCGCCCCACCAACCCCGCGCGCGGATACCATCGATCAACAAAGACGACCGATGGTATAAGTGTTTGTTGCGCGCGGCCGCCCCACCAACCCCGCGCACGGATACCATCGGTCAACAAAGACGACCGATGGTATTACAATCCAATCACGGACATGGGCGTCGGCGATGGATATGCCATCAGCACGACAACCGCGCATCCGACGGACGACCAAGTCAGATGAGGTTTGCGCGCGAGGGGAACGCCGGGCGCCCAGGTGCATAGGCGCGTGGCGGCGGCACAACGTCGATTGGGCAATCATCATTCGCAGCCTGCGGGCGCGCAACGACCTTCTCGAGAGCCAGCATCAGACGCTCTTGCTCAAGCGGATCGATGGTGGTGTAGCATAGGGTTTCGCCACTCACAGTCAAGATCTCGACGCGAAACAGGCCTGACATCGTCATCCAAGCCATGTCGTGCAGGGCCGACAGCGCAATCAAGCCAAACAACCCGGCTGCGACGAGAAAACGCGTCCGCCACCCGATATCGACGACGCCGAGCACGAAAAACATTGCCGCAACACCGAATACGGCGAGCGTTGCATAAGCGGGCTTGCGATCAATCTCGAGGTCGGACGAGCCGATGAACCCGCAGATTTCGCGAACCGGCAGAGCGCGCGCTCCAAGGCGCAGAACGGCACCTAGACCCGGCGTCCGCTCCGGCGGTGAAAGCTCCCAGCTCAAAGGTGGCGCACTTCGGGCCGTCACGTCCGTGCCTCCTGCCGCCGATGGCTCAGATTGCCACGAGACTATTGGCGATCTGTTAACGCCCCGATGAACGGAGAACAGGATCGACGACCTGATGTTTGACGCAAGCCGTGGTGTCGCAAGCTTGGGCGTCGCGCCCGCACGACGCAGCGCGGGTGAGGTTGCTCGTCATTTTACCTCGAAATCCCACCGGGACATTAAGGTGCCAGTCGGCCTGTAAGCCGGGTTTTGTACGACCACACCCTGCGGCGCGTCCGTGACGACCATTCATCTGGGGCGCCGCTTACGCGGGCCCTCAAGCAACCAACCCGGATGGCGGGTTTAAACGATCACCCCAAGGTCACGGTTTCCCACGCCTCTGTGCCATCCCTATATGGTTTTGCTCCCGGTGGGGTTTGCCGTGCCGTTTGCGTTGCCGCATGCGCGGTGGGCTCTTACTCCACCGTTTCACCCTTACCCGGGCCGTGCGCCCGGGCGGTCTCTTCTCTGTTGCACTGTCCCTGGGGTCGCCCCCGGCGGCCGTTAGCCGTCACCGTTCGTCTATGGAGCCCGGACTTTCCTCCACGAGGCCCGACACTAGGTCGAGCTTCGCAGCGGCCGTCCAGCCGACTGACCGCCATCACCTAGGCGGGTTTTGGCCCCTGAGCAAGTGACATGACCGAGCCGTTAACGACACAGAGATCGCCGAAGTGGCTTTCCCGGTCGAGAACGCATTCCACCTGACACGGGTCAGGTTAAGCGCTCTAGAATCTTTGTTTGTCGCATTTGTCTCACACCAAACCGGTGTCCACTTTCGTGAAAAATGCTCCAAGGACAAAGTTCGTCGAAATCGGTGGACCTCATCGACCGTGGCGCACACGTCACCCGATTGCCATCAAGGTCCTTCGAGTTTTCCCCATTCGAACTTTGGACCGCGAAAAGTGCGCACGGGTTGGCCGCGTTCGAGGCTGTCATGGTTGGCCTGTCGGCGTTCGGCCTCGCCCAACGCGGCCAAGTCAGCATCGCCCGCAATCAGCGCCGCAAGCCGCTTGATGGCAACGGACTTGTTTTGGTGCTGTGAGCGGCCGTTACGCACGACCACGCTTTTGCCACTCGGCACGTGCAACGCCCGCACAGCGCTCTCGGTTTTGTTTTGATGCTGCCCTCCAGGCCCGCCGGCCCGCAGGGCCGAAAAACGAATATCCTCGATGCGAAGGGCCTTTGGAGCAACGGCTGGCGACGGCAATCGCGCACAGCCAATGAACCAGTTCTTGCGTTTATGGTTCGGACGCACGCTGCTTGGGCAGACCCACAACAGCGAGCCGGTCCAAGTGGCGGCGAGAGCTTCGGCAGCTCTCGGTTCGCCTTCAGACGCCAACAGCACAAGCGCTGAGCTAGGGCCATGATCGGTGTCGCCAGCCGTAGAAACATCACAGCTGATGTCTGCGTCGATTGCCTCCCGTTGGAGCCGTTCAAGTGCAAACCCGAGTGCCATTCGACATTCGACCGGGCCGCGACCCGTCGTGAAATGAAGCCTGATTATCGGACAGCCTCCCCTTTGCGACGTTCGCGGTGGGATTTTTCCCGATCCTTTGCCCGCTCCCTATGGTCATGCGCGGCAGTTGCAGCCTTCTTGAAGGTGACCAGAGGTTTGAACGTTGCAACAACCGTCACCAGTCCAAAGCGCACGAGATCATCGATAACATCGCCGATCAACTTGTAGGCTTGTGGCGCCTCCTCAATGAGCAAGCTCCGGTCCTCGCAGACAACAAAACCGCCGTACGGATTGCGCGCGAGCGCGTCGCGGTCCGAACGCGTCCGGCCGGCACGGCCCATCATTGACGTGCGATCGTATTTGCGGCCGGCCCCATGGGCGATGGTTGCCAGCGCGTTTGGCGGCGGGTGCGCCGTCGGCTTCACAAGATACGAAAGTGTCCCGCGCG
>JANNXS010000283.1:0-12308 GCA_031409695.1 Hyphomicrobiaceae bacterium | reverse complement strand
CCAGGTCGATCGCCTCGAAGCGCAATACAAGGCCGCACGTGCAGCCTTGAATGGCCCGAACCGCTCGCGCGCGGCGATGGGTTGACCATCGCAAACCGCGACATCGTCGATGCCGTGATCATCGGCCAAGGCCTCGCCGGCACCACGCTGGCCTGGCATCTGGTCGACGCGGGGTTCCACATTGCCATCATTGACGACGCTGCGCCGGTCTCGGCGTCCAAAGTCTCCGCTGGTTTGCTGACCCCGATCATGGGGAAGCGCTTCACCCGCAACGATGGTGCGGCACTGGCTGTCGGTCGCATCTTTTATCAAGGCATCGAAAAGCGCACCGGTGCGCGCTTTTTTCAGGACATCCCGGCGATGCGGATGTTTGTCGATGACGTCGAGCGCGACCTGTGGGCGCGACGTAGCCTGGGCCTGCACGACTGCCTCGAGGTTCCGCAGCCTGCGCCGTTGTTACCGGCCGACATTGCCGAGGCGCCCTACGGCGGCTTCGTCATGCGCTCGGCTCATCTCGATGTTGTCGCATATCTTTCGGCGTCACGCCTAAAGCTGCCCGTGACCGAGGCCCGGGTCGATGCCCAAGCCGACATCATTCCCGACGGCCCGCACCTGCAGGTGCATGGTTTCAGAACACGACGGGTGATTTTCTGTGAGGGCTTTGCCGCGGCACACAACCCCTACTTTCCTGGCCTGCCTTATCAGTGCGCCAAAGGTGACATCTTGTTTGTCCGCCTTCCGCGTGCGCTGCCGGCACAGAGCATCCATCGTCGGATGTGGCTGGCACCGACAGCCGAACAGGATGTGTTTCGGGTCGGGGCAACGTTTGAGTGGGATACGTTGGATCATGTGCCGACCGCCGTGGGCCGAGCCGAGATCGAGGCTGAGCTTCGCCACATCCTGACCTGCCGCTTCGACGTGATCGGGCAAATGGCTGGCGTCCGCCCTATCCTTCGCGGCGGGCCGCGCATCGGCGCAAGCCGCATCGATCCGCGTGTCTACATGTTCAACGGTCTCGGCACGAAAGGCGCCACGCGCGCGCCGCTGGTCGCCGAAGCTTTCATGCGTCACCTCGTGGACGGCTCGCCGATCATGGCCACACTCGATGCTCAAAGCCTCACCTAGAGCGCATTCCGATCTCACAGAACCGGAATGCGCTCTAGAAGTCCTTGTTTTGAAGCAATTTCTACGACGAACCGGTGTCCACTGCGTCGAAAAATGCTCAAGTCTTACTGTGTCATGAACTTCGCGACTATGACGGAACCACAGCGGCTGCATGGCACCAAGGTCGTCTCGGTAGCGTCTGCGCGAGAGCTGCTGTCAGCCTGCGCCGCATCGTAGTGATCGAGTTTGGGACGTGGCGTTCAGGTCGAAGCGGCAGCGCCGCGTGGGCGCCAACTTTGGGGAAGTACAGGTTGCGGGACGAGAGTGGAGCTGCGTGCCCGATCAAGCTGGAAAGGCCCTCGACATATGCCGTAAACCGATCGTCACTGGTCGTTACGCGTTGACCCAACGGACCCGCTCCCATTGCCAAGGACGGACTCCCGGCAGCGATCGGAGTCGCGGGTGTCATCGAATGCGGTTTAACGGCTCAGTGTGACTAGCCTGCATAGCCCAGCGCGGTGTTGGCATCCGTCGGTTGTAGAGCTTCGGCAACCGTCGGCCAAGCGCAATTGGCGATCACTTCGGCGAGTGCATGGGGCGTTATGCCGAGGGTGTCGATCGCTTGACGACGGGCGAGGTCCAAACGATCTGGCTCGTCGACTGAGACTTCAAGGGTGCGTCGGACAAGATCGACGTGGACTCGGCCAATGATGTTGCCGCCAACTTTCATGGCAAGCGGCCAGCGGTAGCGGCCAAACTGAACGTCAAAGGACGGTGCGACAGTCTCGACTATATCCGCGCTAGCTTCTCGAAACGCGGCGGCCGCAATGCTCAGGGCCTGCGTTGCAACGGCCGCTACCTCGGACCAGCCGTCCTGGTTGGCTTCCGCTTCCGCCTGCAGCCGCGGCTTGGTCCAGGCGGCATACTCTGCGGCTGGACGAATGGTTTTTGAGAGGCCATCCAACAGGCCGCGCAAACTGCCGCCATCGGCTTTGACCTGAGCGGACGCATTGAGCAATGCCTGCTCCACCGCGTGGGAGCGCGCTTTGAGCGACAACTGCCCTGTGTTTGTCAATTCAATCCGCAGCCAGGAAATACTCCGGCCGTTGAGCAGAAGCCTGCGAAAGGCCCCATAGCCGCGGTTCTTGAAACTCCACCCGCTTTCGCCGGCCGGTCCGATCTCAAGGTCGACGGCGGCCAGAACGTGGTTTAATTGTATGACGGCTGCGTCGAGTTCATGGGCGATCGTGAGCCAGCGCTTTTCGACATTCGGCCAGCGCTGCCCCTCGGTGCTGAACTCATCCGTCGACGCTTCCGCACTGATGTTGGCAATGGCGGACTGCAACTGATCAAACGCCGGACTCTCGCCAGGAATAATCGCGGTCACGCGGCTCGTCGTATCGGAGTTGGGCCGCAGGGTCCGCGGTGGCGGCGGCGCGGTCTTATGGACGATGGTAACGGCTGCTGCGGCGTCGATGTCTTGCACTGGTCCAGGCTTGATGCGCGCCGTGGTTGGTCGATCGGTGGATCTTTTCTCAAAGGCTTGTTGATCCGCAGGAAGGCGGGCGGTGGCCTCGCTCGTTGTGCTGGAGCGTGGCATTGTTTGCTCAGCACGTAAGGGATCAAAGGCCGCGGGGCCGGCTGTGACGCGTCGCGCTGTCGTCCGATCGTGCGACGGGTCAACAGGAGCTATTCCGCCCGGGGCCATTCCAGCAGGGGGCATTCCAGCAGGGGGCATTCGGTCCGCGTCGGCTCGTATCGGATGGGCCGCTGTGTCTTGCAAGGTTGTGTCTTGCAAGGTTGCAGGATCGCCAAGCTTTGCCGGTGTAGGGCTTGGCAGGGCAACCGTTGCCGCCGCAGACTTCGACGCCCTGGCGCGCCACATATCGCGCAACACCAGTGCAAGTCCGATGGCAATCAAGGTCGCGCTGATCAGGCCGAGCGTCAAAGGTGTGAACATACTGAAACCTCGGGCGAAACCACGCTAGCATCGTCACGCCGACCAAGGATCAATTGACCTTCCACTCGCTCTTGACCTCGAAACATTTGGTCCCAATGAAGTCGTTGATGTCTTCAACTATCGTGTTTTGCAAGGCACCGAAGGTGTTATCCGCCGCCGTTGCCGACCAAAGCACCGTCTTGGCGAGCGCCGGTGCTTCGATCTTGCCCCAGTTCAGTTGTGCTTTGACAGCTTTACCCTGCTTGAATTGTACCTTGGGCGCAATTTCCATTTTGATTTCGTAGTTCTCTTTCTCTCTTTCCAATTCGCAGGTGATCAAATGTGTTGGCAGTTTGAGTTCGAACTCGGCCACCGTTATGGCCTTGGCAAGGTCGCTGCGGTCGAACTTCAGGTTTGTGACACAGCGGGCGTTGCCCCAAGGCCAACTGACGCCGCCCTTTGAGACCATCTTTGTCAGTTGCTCCTTACGCCAGGTCTTGAGGACGTTGCACGCCACCTGACCCTCGGCCGGTTTGCCGACATGGAAAGCCGAGCATAAATCGACCTTGCAGGCTTTGCGCAGCTCCTTTTCTTTGATCTCCTCTGGCGTCAGTTGCACCTCGGTTGGCTTGGGCGACGGCGCTTGAGCAAACGAAACCGATGGGACAAGCAGGGCCGCTATCGCCGCGACGTATAGCAGGGAAGTAGACTTGTTTGGAAAGAGCACGGTCAGGCCTCTCGGCGTCGGGACGGGTTTGACAATCCATGACTGGCCAGAGGCACCAAATTGTGACGCCGCGGAGTCGTCGTTAAGTTGAGGCCCCTTGACGGTTGATGTGTCGGCGGGGCCCCGTCGACCACCGACGAACGCTGTCAGGAATGGAGACCAATATGCGCCTCAAGGACAAGATTGCAGTGATCACTGGCGCTGGATCGGGGATCGGTGAAGCGACCGCGCGGGTGTTTGCTGACGCGGGCGCAATTCTCGTTCTTGCTGACAAAAACCCTGTGGCAGTGGAACGGGTCGCGGCAAGCCTTGGCGGCCGAGCGTCGGCGGTCGTCTGCGACGTGGCCAAAAGCGCGGACGTTAGGGCACTCGTCGAGGGTGCGGCCGCCAAGCATGGCCGTCTCGACATCCTGGTCAACAATGCCGGCTATGGAATTACGGGCTCCGTTGTTGAAACGAGCGAAGACGATTGGAACGCGCTGATGGCCGTCAACATCAACGGCGTGTTTTTTGGTTGCAAATATGCGATCCCGATCATGGCGCGACAGGGCGGGGGCGCAATCGTCAACACGGCCTCGACCACGGCACGGGTGGGCATCATGGATCGCGCAGCCTACGTGACGTCCAAGGGCGCCGTTGCTGCCATGACGCGTGCCATGGCACTCGATCACGTCGCCGACAATATCCGGATCAACTGCGTCGGGCCGGGCACAGTCGAGACCGGCTATTTTACCAAGATTTTCGCAGATAACCCGGATGCGGCGAGCTTGCGCACGTCGCTTGAGACCCGCCAGCCCATGAACCGCCTCGGCCGCCCGGAAGAAATCGCCAAGGCGATCCTGTTTCTGGCGTCTGATGAAAGTTCATTCTGCACGGGTTCAACACTGTATGCTGATGGTGGTTGGACAGCGCGGTGACGAAAAATGCTTGAACGGCGAGCCGGCACGCAACCTTGAATGAGATCGACCATGCGCATCCTCCATTCGTTGATGGCTGTCACCGCACACCCTCGGGGGCTGGATGCCGGCCTTGATGACGGCTGGCGGTTGCGTGTGCGTGCCATGTCGGACGATCTCCTGCGTGTCGTGATCGAGCCGGCTGCCGGCCTGCCGCTCGATCGCACGTGGATGGTTGCGCCAGAGGGCGATGTGCCCTGGGACGGCCGCAACCGCGACGACGCCGCGGGCTTCACGCCGGGCACAGTGGCCGTGACAACGAAAGTTGGGGCGGTGGCTCATGCAGCTGGCGAAACAGTCGTCACGGCAGGCAACTTCCGACTGACACTGATGGGCAAACCGGTACGCCTTGCCGTCGAGCAGCGTGTCAAGGGGGCATGGCAACCCTGGATCCGTGATCGCATGACTGGCGGGTTTGCGCTCGCCGAGCGCAATTCACGCGTGCGCCATTTCCAACATCGCGACTTCACCGACAAACACTTCGGCCTCGGCGACAAAACTGGCCCGCTTGATCGCACCGGCCGTCGGTTTCGTGTGCTGCAATTGGATGCGCTTGGCTATGATGCCGAACGCGGCGACCCGCAATACAAGCACGTTCCGTTCATGATCGTACGTTCAGGTGAGGGCGAAACCGCCGTCGCTGGCGGCATGTTTTACGACACGCTGGCGCCGCTGACATTCGATTTTGGCAATGAGCGTTCGAACTATCATGGCATCTATCGCTACGTGGAAGTGGAAGAAGCGGGGTTGGATTTGTGGCTTATCGCAGGTCCTGATGTGGCCGCCGTTGCACGTCGCTTTACACTGCTGACGGGCCGTCCCGCTCTGCCGCCAAAGTGGAGTTTCGGCTTCGCATTTACGACCATGCACCACGCTGACGACGCTAACGCGCAAGCCGTGATCGGTGCGTTTGCTGACAAATGTCGCGCCGAGGACATTGCCATCAGTGCCATCCACTTCGGCTCCGGCTATTCAAGCCGCGGCAAGCGCCGGTATGTTTTCACGTGGAACAGGGATAAGTTCCCCGAGCCGAGGGCGTTGTTCGAAAAACTTCATGGCATGGGCTTGCTGACTGTCGCCAATTTGAAGCCCGTGTTGATCGACGACCACCCGGACTATGCAAGCGTGAAAGCGGCCGGTGGGTTTATCAAGGACAGCGGCGGCGAGCCGGTGCTTGAACAGTTCTGGGACGGTATGGGGTCGTATCTAGACTTCACCAACCCTGTCACCGTCAACTGGTGGCAGGAGCGCTTGTCAAAACAAGTTCTCGATGTCGGGTTCACCGCTGGCTGGAATGACAACAACGAGCACGAAATCGGCCGTGAGGATTCGACAGCGACCGGCTTTGGCCGCCCACTGGACGCCATTGCAACGCGCCCGCTGCATGCCCTTTTAATGACCCGCGCTACTTTCGAGGGGACACAGGCGCGCGCACCCAGCCAGCGGCCTTTCACGATCACGCGTGCCGGCACAGCTGGCCTCCAGCGTTACGGCGAAACGTGGACCGGCGATAACTCCACGTCCTGGCACACACTCAAATGGAACCTGCGCAACGGCTTGTCGCTTGCGCTCTCGGGCCAATCCAACGTCGGCCACGATATTGGTGGTTTTACTGGGCCGCGGCCAGACGGCGAATTGCTGTGCCGGTTCGTTGAGATGATGGCGCTGCACCCCCGCGCCGTGATGAACTCATGGAAGCCGCATGTTGCGCCGGATTGGCAAGCGGCGACAACGCCGTGGACGCACCCAGAGGTGTTGCCGCAGATCCGTGCGGCGCTGCATTTGCGCACGACGTTTCTACCGTTGATCTACACGCTTGCGCATGCCTCCCACGTCGATGGCTCACCAATCATCCGTCCGCTGCTGTATGACTTCCCGGACGATCCGCGCGCGTTCGAGGACCACGACGCCATGATGCTTGGGCCGGACGTGCTGTTCTCGCCGGTGGTCGACGCCGGTGCGCGCGTAAAATCTCAGTATTTGCCAAAGGGGCCCGTCGGCTGGATCAATTTCCACACCGGCGCGACACATGTCGCCGGCACCACCGTCATCGTATCCGCCGCACTTGGCCGTCCGCCGATCTTTGTGCGCGTCGGTGCAGCGCTGGTGCTTGCAAGCACGACGCCCACGGTCGAGCCACATAAGGCTGACGCCCGTCGGTTGTATCTCGCTGTTGCGGGAGACGGTGGCACCGGCAGCGGCCGACATTTCGAGGATGACGGCCTGAGTTGGGGCTTACGCGCAGGCCAAGCGCTCGGCCTCGATATCGCGCTTTCATGGAACGCTCACTCCATCACGGCTGAAATGTCCCGCAGCGATGGTAACTGGCCCGTGCCACCTGCCAGCGCCTGGACCATCGATGCCCCTGGTCGAGATCCAGTAACGGTTTCCGTCCGCACGGCCTGATCGGTCTTATAAACCCGGCTACTCACGCGACATCGGATCGACTACAATCCGATCTAGTGCACGTTCCGATCCTACGGAATTGGAACTTGCTCTATGCCTTTGATTGGTCGCATTTTCTACGACGAACCGGGAAGCCACTTCGTCGGAAAATGCTCTATGTCTTTGATTGGTCGCATTTTCTACAACGAACCGGGACGCCACTTCGTCGGAAAATGCTCTTGAAGGCCTCTCATGCCCCTGGACGTTGTTGACCTCCGCAGTTTTTATGCCGCGCCACTTGGCGGTATGGCGCGGCGCATTGTTGCCAAACGGATCCGCGCTCATTGGCCGCGTGCCGATGGATTGGTCGTTATCGGGCTTGGTTACGCGGCGCCTTACCTAGGTTCGTTCCGGGGCGAAGCGCTGCGCCTTGGAGCACTCATGCCGGCCGAGCAGGGCGGAATTTTATGGCCGCCGCAGGGGCCCCTGAGGTCCGTGATGGTCGAGGAAGATCGTCTGCCACTGCCCGACAACTCGGTTGATCGTCTCCTCCTGATGCATTGCCTTGAGACGGCCGGTGGACATGCGCGCGGTTTGCTGCGCGAGGCTTGGCGTGTGCTGACGCCGCAAGGTCGGCTGCTGATCGTCGTGCCTAACCGTCGGGGCATTTGGGCCCGGCGCGACAACACTCCTTTTGGGCATGGCCAGCCGTACAGCCGCGGCCAGTTGGAGCGGCTTTTGACGGACGCGCTCTTTACGCCGCTGGTGTTTGAGACGGCACTGTATGTGCCGCCGCTCAGCAAGCGCCTGATGATCCGCGCGGCGCCGCGGGTGGAGCGGTTGGCGCATCGCGTGTTGGCGCCGTTTGGCGGCTTACTGATTGTTGAGGCGCGCAAAGAGATTGCGGCACCCATCGCGATTGGTGCGCGGCAGGTTCAACTGCAGCCGGTGACGGCCACAGAACACGCCCGGCGATTGATGCCGGTGCGGGCGACAAAGACGCGCGAATGACAAGCGGCGAGTGAAGCGCTCTCGAGGCACTTTTTTTGCCGCATTTTCTGAACCAAACCGGTGCCCACTTTGGTGGAAAATGCTCTCGTTTGTGTGCCGCATTTTCTGAACCAAACCGGTGCCCACTTTGGTGGAAAACGCTTTAACTAGACAGTAACGCAACTGCCTCGAACTCTCCGAGATGACATGACTTGGCGCGATACACTGGCCCTCAATCCGCTTGGCTTTGGCACCATGGCCATCGGCGGGCAGGTGCTTGGTGTTTCAGACGATGCGGCGCTTTCGACGCTGCGCGCGGCTTATGAGGCAGGCATCCGCATGTTCGATACGGCGCCGCAATATGGCTGCGGCTTGGCTGAGGAACGGCTTGGCCTGCTGCTCGCGGAGGTTCCGCGTGACAACGTTGTCATCGCGAGCAAAGTCGGCAAGCGGATCGCGCCACTCGGCTCCGGCGGCCAGCGCCAACGCGAGGTGATTTTCCCAGGCGGGCACGATGCCGAGATGGTGTTCGACTATTCTTTTGACGGCACACTGCGCATCATCGAAGGCACATTGAAGCGCCTGGGAACGGACCGCCTGGATCTCGTTCTGATCCACGATGTCACCCGACATTTCCATGGCGAGGATGGCGTCTTTGCGCGCTTTGACGAAGCGCACAAAGGGGCAATCGCGGCCCTGCGGCGCCTACAGGACGAGGGCGCTGTCGGCGCGATTGGCACAGGGCTCAAGGACGTCGATATCGCCGTCCGTTTCATTGAGGACTGTGAAGTGGACGTTGTGCTTGTCCCTGGCCGTTTGACGTTGCTTGAGCAATCGGCGCTGACCAGCGGGCTCGCCGATCTGTGTAGCAAGCATGGCGCCGCGTTGATTGCGGCCGCACCTTTTGACAGTGGCGTTCTCGCGACGGGCTCGGCCGCTGGTGGCACCTATGGCTACAAACCTGCGGACGCGAATCTGCTGGCGCGTGTTGGCGGGATGGAGGCGGTCTGCGCGCGGCACGGTGTTCCGTTGCAGGCCGCGGCCCTTCAGTTTCCATGCCTGCATTCAGCCGTGACAACGGTGTTGACCGGCATGCGGCACGCCAATGATGTGCAACAGAATGCTGCTTGGATGGCGACCCCTGTTCCGGCTGCCCTGTGGGCCGATCTGGCGCGTGTGTGCGGGCTTCGTCTGCCGACCGTGTAAGCGTCAGGACATATCCAGCGTCAGGCCATAACGGCTTCTGCTTCGATCTCAACGAGGTACTCGGGCGCGGCGAGGCCTGCGACTTCAAGATATGTCGAGGCGACAAGCAGTCCTGCCAGAACCTCGTCACGGACCTTGCGCGTCTCTGCCACTTGCCCCTTCTCGGTGCAGAACGTTGTTACTTTGACGAGGTGGTGGCGCTCAAAGCCGGCATGCGAGAGCACGGCAAAGATGTTGGCCCAGGTCTGGCGTGTTTGTGCTTCCAGCCCCTTGGCGAGCTTGCCGTCCAGGGCGACGCCAATTTGGCCCGAGATGACGATGCGTCGGGCTGTGGCTGAATGCACAACGGCTTGCGCGTACTTTGACGCGGGTTGGACGAGGGTCGGGGGATTGATGCGTTCGATCATGGCGGAATCTCCTGGGTCCGTAAGTTGTGCCTTTACTGCAGCAAAACATCGCCACGTCATGGCCGCGCGCGCAAGTCCACTCTGACTTTCGGCCGCAAGACAGGCGCACGGCCACGCGCTATGTATCCTTACAAATTTGGGAGAGACCTGATGCAGCGTTCGTCTGTTGCCGTTTCTATTGTGGCTTTGATCGCGTCTGCGGGCGCTGCCATGAGCCAAGCGCCCTCCGCCCCACCGCCTGCAGCGGCGACAGCTTCACCGGCAAAACTTCCTCCGACCAAAACCACCACATCACAGCAATGCATGCGCTTGCCGCTCTCGGATATTGCCGTGGGTCGGCCGGAAACAATCGCGCAGGCGCAGCTCCGGCTGAGGGAATATTCGGAGGCAGAAGCCAAGCGGCGCGGTTGGAAGGGCACACTCATCAAGAGCAACGAAACCGTCGCGTGCGAGGATTACCTTTACCTGCCAGTGATCGGTCAGGAATACAAATGTCTCGTCACTGCGACGTTCTGCACGGGACCGGCTGGTCCAGTGGCCAAGCCGGTGGCCAAAGCCGTTGCACCAAAGCCATCCGACGTTAAAGCTTCGGCCAAACCGGCACCGAAGGCCGTCAATTGATTGACGTCGGGGTCAGGGCCGGGGTCAGGGCCGGGCGAGCTTCGCGAGTTTCTCGGCAGCCCCGGCCATGCCAAGATCGGCTGCCCGCTGATACCAGCGTTTCGCTTCGATAACGTCGCCCGTGATGCCCTGGGGCCTGAGACGGGCAAGTTCGGACGGGTCATATGTTTCAGCCAGTTTCAGCGCGGCTGATCCATCGCTATTTTCGGCCGCGCGGAGATAATATTGGCGGGCTGTTGCGATGTTGCCTTGCGCAAGCACTTTGTCTCCCTGCTCGACCATGCGCGCGTTGCGCTGGCGCGTATCGGCAGAGAGCGGGTCCACAGGCCGCGGTGCTGCGGTTGGCGCGGTGGGTGTTTCAATCCTCGCTGCACGCTCGACCCGCTGCTCCGGGGCCGGGGCCTCAACAATGATTGCTGGCTTTGGCATAGCCTTTGGCGGTTCGAGTTTCGGCAAATCCGGCTTGATCGGCGGCGAAGCGTCTACTTTTAAAGGGTCTGGCTTTGAGGGTTCTGGCTGCGCCACAGCTTTCGGTTCAAATTTCGGTTCTGGCGCAATCGCTGAACGCAGGTTGACCTGGGCCACCACAAGCGCGCTGCGGGCTTCAGCAAGCAGTTTGCCGTCGACATCCAACAACGCAATGGTCAAGTCAGAACGACCGGACAAGCCTTTCGGCAAAGTGATCCGCAAACTGCTGAGGGCGGCCAACGGGATCGACCAGACCCCTGGCGTGACGACAAATCCATCTGACAGAGTAGCTGTCGTCGGTAGTCCACGAATACGCACATAAGCATTTTTTGGCAGGGCTTCAGGTGGACCAACACGCAGCTCAAGATCGGCTGTCGTGCCCGGTTCGGCGACAAACAGAGATAGCGCCTCGATTTTGGCGCGCGGCTCTGCATGGCCGGTCGCCGCTGCCGCGACATGCACCATTGCAGCGACCGTTAAGCCGCGAAGCCAATAAGCTGCGTGCTGGCATCGCATCATCGGTTCAGGCGTCCCCACACTTTCGTTTTTCGACCTGTCAAACCGTCGCATTCAAGTCAGCTGCCGACCAAAGCCTACCCCGTGATGTGAAACTCGATACCGACGTTGCCCCGACCCGGCAGTCCGACCATCACCCAGTGGCGCGATCCGTCCACCGGGTCGGCCAACCGAGTTGAAATGCGCGCCCCTCCACGTCTGTCGTTGGCACTCGTGGCTCCATAGTGTGACGAGAAAGTGTCTTGCGGACGACGGCATCGGCCGCGACACCGGCGCAGATAGGGGGCTGACGCCATCATGTTGATTTTCTTGTCATAAGAAAAAGACCTTCTTCGTTTATGGAAGCGCACGTCAGAAGACGTCAAGGCGGCGCGTGGCCCGCCGCGCTCAACGGAACGATGTCAATTCCTGTCGCACGAGGCCCCGCATTGCGGACCATCATGGACGCAACGTCACGGTGGCCCACACCTCAAAGAGCATAGGATATCTCAAAAATTTGGGGTGCATCGCTGCGCGGGCCATGTCACGAGGCAGGCGCAATGATAGTAGTTGTATCGGACACGATCCATCTGGAACTCCCGACCACGCCGTCATTAGAACCAGATCGGCCAACGCACCGCCTGTCGTAGGATCGCTGCTCATGAGAGTGAAGACGGACGCACTTGTGGGTTTCTTTCTTTGTCACAGCCTCGCGGTTCTGGCATTTTTTCCATATTTCTTCAGCTGGACCGGCGTATTCCTGTTTGCCATCGGAACCGTGGTGTTCGGCGTTTTTGGCCTGAACGTCGGATTTCACAGGCTGCTGACGCACCGTGGCTTTTCCTGCCCGCTGTGGTTTGAACGCACGCTTGCTATCCTTGGCACCTGCTCGCTTGAATTTTCGCCGGCGCTTTGGGTCGCCATTCATCGCCGCCACCATCACTTTTCGGACGAGGAAAACGATCCCCACTCCCCCAACCATGGGCGGTTTTGGCATGGGCTGTTTTGGG
>JANNXS010000282.1:0-35115 GCA_031409695.1 Hyphomicrobiaceae bacterium | reverse complement strand
TTCGATCGCGGCGCGCACGCTGTTGGCGGCTTGGCACCAATGTGAAGCCATTAAATTGACGGCTGATTTCATCCTTACATATTCGCTATGGTTGCCGCGGCTGCCGGCCTCGGGTCACTGTTTGGCCAACGCGAAAGTCTTGCTGGCAACCTTGGGCTCGTTTTGCCAGAGTTCGACCGTCCACTTGCCCGGCACGAGCACCCACTCCCCCTCCAGGGTCCAATAAAAAAAGCTCTGGTCACCGATCTTTTGCTGCGAGTCGAATTGGTCGCGGAATTTTGCCGCCCCCTTCGGAATTTTTGAGGCCCGGCTCAGGATAGATCCAAACCACTTTTATTACGGTGGGGCTTCGATTATTCTCGCCATTGATATCAACGACGATACCGAACGTGGTGCCTGACTTGGCCGGAATGGTTGCTGTTGATTTGAATAACGTGGCATTCTTGGCGCTCAAAATCTGGCCGGTAGAGATGCTTCTGTCTTCTTTGCTTGTTGGTTTTTCGACTTTTAGAAGGCCGAAGCTGGTGATATCAATACTACTGATACGTGCTGGCTGCGCGACAGCAATCGAAGCAGATGAGAGTAGAATCAATCATGCAAAAATTGCGCGCATTGCACATCCCGTTCATCAGTTATGCCTGTTCGCGTGTGTGAATGGCTCTCGGGCCAAATAGGGGCCAAATGGTCGACCTGCGGCGCCGGCAACTTGGGTCAGATCAGTTTTAGTGTTTGCGACGTGACTGGCCCATTTGAATGGTTTCACCGAAAAGAGTGGCAGTCAATCGGATGTGAAGGCTGCTGCCCGGATCGCCCCCGTCTGGATCGCCCCCGTCCGTATCGCCCTGAATCGACAGACCGAGCGCCGCGTGCCTTTGCTCCGGACTGCGAATGCCTTGCAAAGGCAGGGCATTCACAATGGTGAGCCAAAGGACACGTGACAATACACGGCCTTGCCGCGCCATCAGGGTGAGAGAACAAAGAGAAGTCGGTGCGATACATACGGACGACTAAAATTGACAAGCGACGCCTCGTCGACCGTTTAATGGGTTAGGCATTTCTCACTTATGACCACACAATGATCCATGAGCACAATCGCACCCTCGGCCACAGTCGCTATCATCCCTACAAGCTCTCTGCGTGCAATGGTTATTAACCACAGGCTTCATCCACGTCGGCGTTTTTGCAGTTGAAGCATACCAAGTAGACTTACTCTGTTGAGCACCTTGAACTCCAAACGCTGCGACAATCGTCGTCGCAGTCGTAACAGACTTCGGTATTTGCAGCGGCGTATCGGCCTGACTGGCGACTGAACTAAGTATTACAGAAAGAGTGATGGCCGCCATTTGGCTGCGTCTGAAGATAAACATAGATTACTCCTAAATCCGCCAGTGCTTAAAATCATCGCTACTGGTCGGCGTTTATAGCGTTTGTCAGTATTGTTGATTTGTCCAGACACGTTCTTGCGATTTAGCATTGCTGCGGTTCGTGTGTTTTCCACTGGCGGAAGAGCCGATCAGCCCTGCGTATCGATAACGAACACCTCCGTTGGCGGACGCACGAGGTCAAACGCCATGCGCCCGGCAACGCCGAGCACCAGCAACGCCAGTAGCAGGCGGAGTTGGTCTGCGCGCAGCTTCTCGCCAAGGCGCACGCCGATTTGCGCGCCCGTCACCCCGCCTGCCATCAAAGGCGCCGCCAACATCAGATCAACCGAGAAATTGTTGGTTGCTTGCAGGATCGTCGTGACGGCTGTGACGAAGATGATCTGGAACGCCGCGGTGCCCATGGCGAGGCGGGTTGGCAACCGCAGGAGATAAATCAGCGCCGGAATCAGCATGAAACCGCCGCCAACCCCCATGATGGCCGTCAGAAGGCCGACGAAAGCGCCGATCAAAAGGGGCGGAACAATTGAAACGTAGATTTTTGAGGCCCGAAAGCGCTGTTTGAAGGGAAGGCGCTCAATGAAGCTGTGCTGCCCGGCGCGTCGCGTGTTGCCCGGCTTGCCGGCGCGGATGCCGCGCCACGTTTTGAGGCTCTCGGTCAGCATCATGGTGCCGATGGTGCCAAGCATAACAACATAGACGACCGCGATGAAACTATCGAGTTGGCCCGCCGCCTTTAAAACCTGCTGAAGTTTCACCCCGACAAACGCGCCCCATAAACCGCCGGCAATGAGTACGCCTCCGAGTTTCACGTCGACGTTGCTTTTGCGCCAATGGCCGAGTGCGCCCGAAACGGACGACGCGGCCACCTGGGCTGCGCCGGTGCCAACCGCGACCTGTGGCGGTACACCAAGGAAAATCAGCGCTGGCGTGAGGATAAATCCACCGCCGATGCCAAATAGGCCTGCCAGAACGCCGACCGCCAACCCCATGCCGACCAGCAAGAACAGGTTGAGGGAAATTTCGGCTATGGGGAGGTAGATGGACATGGGGCAGTGATGGCGGGAACCGCGCGGAGGCGCAACGGGGACTGGAAAGTGACGCACTGCTGCCGGTGGATTGACCTGCTGAATTCGACGGTAACAAGCCCATGTCTTCGTGTTTGTTTGGGTGGTGAGCAGACCCGTATGGGATCCGTGTAGCTTTCTGATCCACCTTTGGAATTTGTCTGATCCCAGGTTCCGGTCCGCTTAGGTCGGTCCGCTTAGGTCGACCCGCGTTTATTGAACATCGTTTCGGTCGCGCATTCACCGGATCTTACTGATCCCGACCCGTTGACTTGACGTCTGCGGCAGGCTGAGCGCACATCTGCCGTCAAAGAGCCCCTGTGAGACAAAACATGTCCGCTACGCCCCAGACTTTGAACATGAACCTGAAGCGCATCGAGTACTCCGAGGGGCGAGGGTTCATCTCATCGACGGACGAGATCCTTGAAGACCTGCGCAACGGGCGGATGGTGGTGCTGGTCGACGCTGAAGACCGTGAGAACGAGGGTGACCTAGTTATCGCTGGGCAGATGGCGACGCCGGACGCAATTAACTTCATGGCCAAGAACGGTCGCGGACTCATCTGTCTGACCATGACGGAACAGCGCGGCGAGCAATTGCGGCTGGAGGCCATGTCCCGGCACAACAAAGCCCGCATGCGCACGGCGTTTACGGTCTCGATTGAGGCGCGCGAGGGCATTGCCACGGGCATTTCAGCGGCTGACCGCGCGCGCACCATCGCGACCGCAATTGATCCAACCAAAGATCACAACGACATCGTGTCGCCCGGTCACGTGTTTCCGCTAATCGCGCGCGAGGGTGGTGTGCTTGTGAGGGCGGGCCATACGGAAGCCAGCATCGATCTGTGCCGGATGGCTGGGCTGACGCCGGCCGGTGTTATTTGCGAGATTATGAACGACGACGGCACAATGGCGCGCATGCCAGATTTGGTGCCGTTCGCCCAGCGCCATGGTCTCAAGATCGGCACCATTGAAGACCTGATCATGCACCGTTTGCGCCACGACCGGATCGTCAAACCGGTTGTAAAAGCGCTTGTGGAGAGTGCGTTCGGTGGCGCGCTGACGATGCACGTGTACGAGACCACGGTTGATGCGGTAGAGCACCTGGCGCTGGTCAAGGGCGACCTGACCAAGCCGGGGCCGATCCCGGTGCGGGTGCATGCAACGTCGCTGCCAAGCGATATGCTCGGCATTCCAGCGGACGTCGGCCGTGACACCCTTTTGAAGCGCGCCATGGAAATGATCGCCAAGGAAGAGCGCGGCGTCGTCGTGCTGATCCGCGACCTGCAACCGAAGGCGCTGTCGCAATGGCTCACTGAGCGCAACAATCCAGCGGCGAGCGCCAAGAGCGGCGAACGTCGGCAGATTGAGACGGGGATCGGCAGCCAGATTCTTCGCGATCTCGGTGTGCGGCAGATGACGCTGCTGTCGAATTCTCCAGCGTCCGTCTACGTCGGCTTAGAGGGGTACGGCCTTGAGATCGTTGGTACCAGGCGGATTGAGTAAGGGTGCGATCACACTTTCAGAACCAGTTTGCCGTTGTTGCCGCCGGTGAAAAGCAGATTGAGCACATCCGGATAGGCGTCGATCCCGCCGGCACGAACGTCCTCGCGGATTTTGAGCTTACCGTCCTTGTGCCATTGGCCAAGGTCACGGATGGCTTCTGGAATACGGTCGGCCCAGTCGAACACGACAAGGCCGCGCATCGTGAGACGTTGGGTGAGAACGGCGCGGAGGTTTTTGGGGCCGGGCGGCATCGACGTGGCGTTGTACGCGGAGATTAATCCGCAGACGGGAATACGGCCGAAGGTGTTCATCTGCAGGAGCACGGTGTCCAAGATCTCGCCGCCGACATTCTCGAAGTAGACGTCGATACCCTTTGGACAAGCAGCTTTCAAAGCTGAGGCAAGGTTGCCGACCTTGTAGTCAACACAGGCGTCAAAGCCGAGATCGTTTGTAACGTAGCGACATTTGTCGGCGCCGCCCGCGATGCCGACAACATGGCAACCTTTGATCTTTGCGATTTGGCCAACAATTGAGCCGACGGCGCCGGATGCAGCCGAGACGACGACTGTTTCACCGGCTTTCGGTTTGCCGACATCGAGCAGGCCAAAGTAGGCCGTCCAACCGGGCATCCCGAGCCCGCCAACCCAGCGCTCCAAGGGTGCCTGAGACGGATCGGCGCGGCCAAGGCCTTTACCGTCGGAGATGGCGTATTGCTGCACGCCAAGAAGGCCCTGAACGGCGTCACCGACTTTGAAATCCGGGTTGTTCGAGGCGTCAACGATGCCGGCGGAGAAGCTGCGCATGGTGCCACCAATGGCGACCGGAGGCACGTAGCTTTTGCCCTCGTTGATCCAGCCGCGCATGGCGGGGTCGAGTGAAATGTAGGCGATCTTTACGCGGAGTTCGCCTGGGCCGGGCTGCGGCATGGGCTCCTCCACGATCTGGAACACGTCCGGCGTGACGAGGCCGGGCGCGGGGCGCTTGGCAAGCTTACAAACCCGGTTGGTTGGCATAGTGACCTCATAAGAGTGGTTTGGGTGGGCGGCGTCACATGGCGATTCATTGGCCAACGCCGACGACGAAACTCACGACCGTTGCGCAAGACCCACCGATATTGAGTGTGGCTGCGTGCTTCGCTCCTTCGACCTGCATGTCACCAGCGCCGTTGGTCACTTGCTTGGCACAATCGAGCACCATGCGCGCACCGGTCGCGCCGACGGGATGACCGCAGCCGATCAGACCGCCGCTGGGATTGATCGGCAATCGACCACCCGGTGCAATTGTGCCGTCCTCGATCGCGCGCCAACTCTCGCCAGGCTTGGTGATGCCGAAGTGGTCGATGGCCATGTATTCAGTGACTGAAAAGCAATCATGGGTTTCGATGAGCTGCAGATCTTGTACGCCTGAAAGCCCGGCGCGACGCATGGCGTCATTCACCGCATCGCGCACGTGTGGGAAGATCAGTGGCTGGCCCTGGCTGCGCTCTATCTTGTCTTTGAGCCTAAGACCGGCGTTGCGGTGGCCCCAGCCGGTGATGCGCGGGATATCTGCAAGTGGAACACCAATCCGTTTTGCGTGGGCGGCCGCGAATGCTTCGGACGCCAAAACCAACGCCGCCGCCCCATCTGTGATCTGACCGCAATCGTTGCGCCGCGTTCCGGGCTCGATGACTGGATTTAGCGCGTCATCGTCGGTGAAACTTTGCGCTTCGAATTTCCATTTGCGCGTCTGCGCCAGGGGGTTGCGGCGCGCATTGGCATAGTTGATTTCAGCTATTCTGTTGAGATGGCGGCGGTCCAGGCCATAGCGTGTCTCATATTCGGCGGCCAGCAGTCCGAAGGCTGCGGGCCACATGAACTTGCAGTTGATGTCTTCGCGGCCCTGCCATGCGGCTGCGTTTTGGTTTTGCGAGGAAATGTCGCCGGGCAAGTTCTTGAATTCCTCTGCACCGACGACGAGTGCTGTCTCGTATCGACCTGCCTCGATCTCTGCCATGGCCGTCAACACGGCCAACGACGCGGACGCGCACGCTCCCTCATGTCGCATCGCGGGTACGCCCCACAGTTCCGGCACTACCTGGGCCACCATCGCGCCGAGGTGCGCCTGCTGGCGTTGCAGTTCGCCGAAGGCATTGCCGACGTGGATAGATTGGATGGCCGACGCATCGAGTTGGCTGTCTTGCAGGGCTGCAAGTGTTGCCTCGCGGATCATGTCGGAAATGTCTTCGCCGCTGCGGGACCACGCCTTGGCGAAATCTGACTGGTGGCCACCCAGGATGTAGACAGGTCTGCTCATGGCTTTGCCTCCTGGCGTGCGAGACTGGCAAGACGGGCAAGAGCCCGCTGGTAGCCGAGCTCCAGATCGTCAACGATAGCGGCCATCGGCTCAATGCGCTTGGTCGCGCCGACACCTTGCCCTGCGGCCCAGACATCTCGCCAGCGCTTGGCGTTGGCCTCGTCACCATAGCGACGGGAGGGGGCAGCGGGAAGGTTCTCGGGGTCGTAGCCATTGGCGGCAAGAGACGGCTTCAGCCAGCTGGCGGATGTTCCGGTGATGCCATCGGTGACGACAAGGCTGTCGATGGTGGCGTCGACAACCATCTGCTTATAGGCGGGCGCCGCCATGCTTTCGGCTGAGCTTATGAACCGCGTACCTATGTAAACGAGATCCGCGCCGGCTGCGACGGCGCCCGCAATACCAGCGCCGTCAGAGATGCCGCCACCGATGACCAGCAGACCATCAAAAAACTCGCGTACCGCTGCGATGAAAGCGAACGGCGCTATGTGCCCGGTGTGCCCGCCGGCGCCCGCCGCGATACAGGCGATACCATCGGCACCCGCTGCGACGGCTTTACGTGCGAGGGTCAAGTTGACGACATCAGCGATCACAATGCCACCATAGCCGTGCACCACTTCGATGGCCGGCTTTGGCGATCCCAAGGCTGTGACAACAATAGGCGGCTTGTAGCGGGCGATCAGCTCTAGATCTCGCGGCAACCGCACATTCGACGAGTGCGTAATAAGATTTGCGCACCAGGGCGCGATGTGTGCGTCCGGTGTGTCATGGCGCGCCTGATCAAGTGCGCCAGTTATCGTCCCGAGCCAGCGCTCCAGCTCTTCGATGGGCCGCGCATTGGTGGTTGGGAATGCGCCGATGATGCCGGCCTTGCACGCCGCAATGACGAGTTCCGGCCCCGATACCAGAAACATCGGGGCCGCAAAGACCGGTAGCCGCAACGGCCAGGGAAGAGGTGTGATCATAGCGGATTATTGCAGGAGCCCGCTCACCGGCGTCCATAGGCCGCCCTTAACCTGCTCGATGCGCACGGTCTCTGGAACCATGTGGCTGCCCTTGAAGCTCTTCTCGTCATAGAAGACCGGGTTGTTTGATTTCATCGTACCAATTGCGGCCGCCACCGTCTGCTGTGTCACGTCCTTGCCAGCCGCCTCGACCGCGCGCACGAAGATGTCCGTGTAGGCATAGGCCAGGAGCGCGTTTTCATCGGGATCAAAGCCATGCTTGGCTTTGAGATTGGCGAAGAAGGCTTTGGCCTCTGGGTTCTGCGTATCGGCGCCGAGCACGTTCCAGGAGCCGACGCCATGCAAGCCTTCGACAGCTGCTCCGCCGAGGCGTGTGACGTTGGCCGTGCGGCCCGGCGTTGCGGTGAGAACCTTGACGTCGTTCCAGCCCATCTTCTTGGTCTCGGTGATGACCCCGACGGTTTCGCGCGTCAGCGTGGCGGTCACTATCAGATCTGTGCCCGCGCCCTTCATGCGTGCGACGTGCGAAGAAAAATCGATGTCGCCTGGTTTGTAAGAGGCTTCAGCGGCGATCGTTGCGCCTTTCTCGGTCAGCGCTCTCTTGACGCCTGCGCCGATCAGATCGCCGAACGGGCCTTCCTGGTAGATGTAGCCAATTTTGGTTGGCTTGAACTGCTCGATGGCCCAGCGGAGTCCTGCCGCCATGGCGCCGTCGTAGTTTGGCACTGTGGTGATGCACAGCGGGCTACCGGCCGCAATTTTTTGGAAGATCGCGGATGCGCCCCATGGCGCGAACAGGAGAACGTTGGCGTCGACTGTGCGCTTCACGGTTGCGCCAATGGGGCCTGAACCAAAGGCATTGATGATAGCGAACACCTGATCCTGCTGGATAAGCTTTGTTGCGGCACGCACACCCATCTGCGGTTGACTGCCGTTATCCTCGACGATCAGCCGGAACTTGCGTCCATTGATGCCGCCTTTGTCGTTCGCCTCATCCAGTCGCATCTGCATTCCGGCCCGAAGCTTTGGCATATCGGCACCGACTGGCCCCGACAGGTCGATGTGCGAGCCGACGACGATCTCGGTCCCTGTAACGCCCTGCGACTGGGCCCGGGCAATGGACGGCATTGCGACCGCTGCGGCAGTGCCGGTGGCAAGTATCGTGCGGCGGGTGAATTTGTTGGTCATGTGGTTTCCTCCGAGGATGGTGCCTCCGGTATGGGCCAGAGGTCGTTCAGTACGATTGTGATCGCGTCGAATGGCGGAATGCGTTTGTCGCCCGCCTCGTCGAAGGTTTCCAGATGGACCCATTGGCCGTCGCGAAGCGCATATACTTCGACATACTTTGCGACGGGGTTCAAATGCCAGAGGTGGCTTACGCCATATGTGGCGTAAATTCGGCGCTTCGGCCCCCGGTCAATCCGCTCCGTGCTCGGCGTGACGATTTCACAGACCCAGTCCGGCGCCAGCGACACATGCTTGGTGAGCGGCATGTGCGGCATGCGCTCCTGGTGCCAGCCTGCGATATCGGGTGCGACGACATGCGGGCCAAGATGCAGTTCGGGCTCGGTCATGAACCACCAGCCGCCAGGGCCGCCGCGGCCCTTCTGGAAAGGGCCTGACAACTCACCACCCACGGAAAACTGCGCATTGCCGTGGGGCGGCGCGGGTTTAGGATGCGTCACGAGATCGCCGAAAATAATCTCGGCCGTCAGATGCGGCGGGACCGCCATCAGATCGGCATACGTCGCGTTTCGCTTTGCGGGATTTGCCATGCCAGCATAGTAACACACGGGTTGATCGGTCGTGGCAAGGGCCGGTCGCCTCAACACTGAGGCGTTAGGCGGAATTCGGTGCAAGCGCCGCCCACCACTTAAGCCCCGTACATGCCCTCAATCATGTCGGCGTATTTGCTCAGCACGACGCGGCGCTTCAATTTCATGGTCGGCGTCAGCTCCTCGTCCTCGGCCGTAAGAAGCTGCGTGATGATGCGAAAATCCTTGATCTGTTCGACGCGCGCAAGTTTTGTGTTTGCGACGTCGACCTCGCGTCTGATGAGCTCAACTACCTCTTTCGCCCGCGTCAGGCTGACAAAATCTGTAAACGGCACCTGAGCATCTTGCGCGAACTTTGACACGCTGTCGATGTCCAGCATGACAAGGCAGGTCAAGTATTTGCGCCCATCACCCACCACCATTGCGTCTGAGACATACGCGCTCATTTTCAGCGCGGTCTCGATCTGGCTCGGCGTCACATTTTTCCCACCGGACGTTATCAGAATATCTTTGATGCGGTCTTTGA
The DNA here is from genome assembly GCA_031409695.1 of Hyphomicrobiaceae bacterium. Taxonomy (GTDB): domain Bacteria; phylum Pseudomonadota; class Alphaproteobacteria; order Rhizobiales; family Hyphomicrobiaceae; genus JABFRJ01. Next base: position 25,600 of record JANNXS010000282.1, on the reverse strand, counting down.
TGCGCAAATATCCGTCCTGATCGATGTCGGCGCAGTCCCCCGTCTTGAACCAGCCGTCCGCTGTGAAAGCCTCCCTGGTCTTGTCGGGCGCATTCCAGTAGCCGCCGAAAACATTCGGACCGCGCACTTGTAGTTCGTCCTCGGCGCCAAGCCTGATCTCGGTGCCACCTAACGGCTGTCCCGCCCAACCGATGCGGGCCTTGCCTTGACGGGGCACCGTGCAGGCACCCGACGTTTCCGTCATGCCGAAAGCTTCCTGCAATTCGATGCCCAGCCGCGCATACCAATGGATCAAGTCTGGCGAGACAGGTGCGGCTCCGACCAAGGCTTGGGATATGTTCTGCAATCCCAGAAATTTTTGCACGTTGGCCGTCACAACGCCGTGCAACCGGGCATGCAGCACACGGGCGGCAAACCCGGTTTGTCCGTTAGCCCGGGCAACCGCTCCATAGGCGAGACGTGCTGGCGCGATGGCATCCTTCATGAACAGATCAACCTGCGCATAAAGCTTTTCCCAAAACCTTGGCGGCGCAAACACGCGATGCGGCGCAACCTCACGCATGTCGTTGACGACCGTGCCTGAGTTCTCTGGGAAATGAATGATCTGGCCGAGCGATAATTGCGTGAATGGTGACGCCATGCGTTCGGCAATATGGCAAAGCGGCAGGAAGGAAATTGTCTTCAGGCCGCGCTCGCGTGGCTGCCATTCCGGCGCCGATTGCAGCTGATAGGTCAGGCTACGATTGGCGATCATGGCGCCTTTTGGCGCGCCCGTGGTGCCTGAGGTGTAGACGAGGAAGGCCGTGTCCTCTGGTTTCGCTTGGTCGACCGATGCATCAAGAGCCGCGCGTGCATTGGTGATCGCCGCGGCGCCAAGTTCGAGGAAAGCGTCAAAGCCCATGACGCCATCCTCGACGAGGCCCCTCAAGCCCTTCAGATCAAACACGACGATTGTCAGTCGCTGCGGGTGGTCGCCCCGGACCGCGCGCACCTTGTCCAACTGTTCCTGATTTTCAACGAAGATGATGCGCGTTTGGGAGTCGACGAGGACATGGCGGAGCTGATCCAGTGATGAGGTCGGATAGATGCCGTTGCCAATGGCACCGAGCGCTTGCGCGCCAAGGTCAGCGTACAGCCACTCCGGGCAGTTCTCCGCGAGTATGCTGACAACATCGCCGCGCACGCAGCCGAGCGACGCCAGCGCCAAGGCCGCTTGGTCCACACGCGCGCCGTACTGTGCCCACGTGACGGTGTGCCAGATGCCGCGCTCCTTGCGACGCAGGGCTGGCAGCGGTCCCCATTCGGCGACCCGAGCGCGGAACACCTGTAATGGTGTCGCACCAGAGGCAATCAGCGCGTCGCCCATGCTGCCATGGCCTGCTGTCTGTATGTGTGCCGCCGCGACCATCCTCATCTCCAGGTTTTGCGCCGCTTCCAGCGCTGTCGTTGTCCTTCTGCGCGGTCCGAAGCTCCGGCGCCGCCGAGATAGAATTCGCGCACGTCGGCATTGGCCGAGAGTTCCGCGGCCGTGCCGGTGGCAACGATGCGGCCGAGCTCCATCACATAGGCATCATCCGCATTTGCAAGTGCAATGGCAGCGTTCTGTTCGACGACAAGCACCGTCACACCACGTTCGGTGTTGATGCGCCTGATAATCGCGAAGATCTCCTTGGTCAGTAGCGGTGACAGGCCGAGTGAGGGTTCATCCAGCAGCAGCACCCGCGGTCGCCCCATCAAGGCGCGCCCGATGGCCAGCATCTGCTGTTCACCACCCGACAGCAGTCCGCCATGGGTGTCCTGGCGCTCGCGCAAACGCGGAAACCAGGAAAATACTTGCTCGATATCCTCTTGGACACCTGCCTTGTCGCCGCGCGCAAAAGTACCCATGCGCAGGTTATCGAGCACACTGAGAAACGGAAACACCTGCCGCCCTTCGGGAACCAGGACGAGACCGCGCCGCGCGACGACATCTGGATCAAGCGCGGTGATGGGTTTGCCGTCAAACGTCACGCTGCCCTTGAAGGGATCGATGACGCCAGAGATCGTTTTCAGGAGAGTCGTCTTGCCTGCGCCGTTCGCACCGAGCACAGCTGCAATGCGGCCCGGCGCGACATCCAGGCTGACACCCTTGATGGCCACGACCGGACCGTACCAAGTTTCAATGTTGCGGACCGAGAGAATGGGTGGCGAAAGACTGGGTGCGGTCGTCATAGGTTACACCCCCAAGTACGCGGCAACGACGTCGGGATGCGATTGCACCTCGGCGGCCGTACCAGTGGCGAGTGCGCGACCGAGATTCATGCACAGGACCCTGTCAGCCACGTCGGCGACAAGTGACATATCATGCTCGACCATCATGACCGTCACGCCCAGGTCGGCGCGGATATCTTCAATCCAGAACGACAGATCGCGGGTTTCTTCCGGGTTGAGGCCAGACGCTGGCTCATCGAGCAAGATCAAGCGCGGATCGGTCGCAAGGGCGCGGCCGATCTCGACGATCTTGCGCACGCCATAGGGCAACTCCGACACGGGCACGGTGCGATAGGGTGACAACTCCAGGACGTCGATGATGGTCTCGACGGCGTCGCGGTCCCTGCGCTCGGCGGCGGACACAAGGGGCAGTCGGAGCATCTGTGAGAAAAAGCCGCCGCGCGCGAAACGATATCGGCCGAGGAGTAGATTGTCGAGAACAGTCGCTTTTTCGAACAGCTCGATGTTCTGGAACGTGCGTGCGATGCGCATGCCGGCTATGGCCTGACGGGGAAGCCCCGTGATGTCTTGACCGTCAAAGGTGATGTGTCCGGCCGACGCCGCAAAGATGCGCGTTATGACGTTGAACACGGAGGTCTTGCCGGCTCCATTCGGCCCGATGATGGCGAAGATCTCGCCAGTCTCGACGGCAAACGTCAGATCGTCGATGGCCTTGAGACCACCGAAATGCAACGCCAGATGTTCAACGTTGAGGAGGCTCACCGGTAGCGCTCCGATTTCATATAGGTTTTGGTGCGCTTGAAGGTGTCGCGGCGATACAATGGGAAACTTGTCACCAGCGCCTTCAGCTTGAGCCAGCGGCCGTTCAGGCCGGTCGGCTCAAACAACACGAACAGAAACAAGATCAGGCCATAGATAAAGATCTCGAGTCCGTAGGCTTTGCCTGTGACGCCCGGTAGAAGCGGTTTTATGATCGAGATCACGCGCGGGAGGAAGCCAATCAGAACGGCGCCGAGAATTGCGCCGCGTAAGCTTCCAAGCCCGCCGATCACGACCATCAGCACCAGTTCCAGCGACAGGATCAGTCCGAATCCTTCAGGGGTCAAATGTTGCACGTGATGCGCCATCAATCCACCCGCGAGGCCGAGCACGCCGGAGGACAACACAAACGCACCGATCTTGCAGGCCGGCACCGGGACGCCGAGGCTGTAGGCCGCCGCCTCACTGTCGCGCACACCTTCGAAGGCACGGCCGATAGATGAGCGCAGCACGTTGATAAGGCCAAGAAACACGAGCGCCAAAACAATCAAACAGAGGTAGTAAAATCCCTTCGGGCCTGCCAGCGATAGGCCGAACAGGCTGGCATCGGGTACCGGCAGGCCGGTATGGCCCCCGGTCACTGACTTCCAGCGTCCGATGACATGCTCGACGATGATCGAAAACGCCATCGTCACCATAGCGAGGTAAAGGCCGGACACGCGGATTGCAGGCACGCCGACCGCAAGGCCTGCGATGGCCGCCGCCAGCGCGCCTGTCAGCAGAGACAGCGGCAACGCTACGCCGAGGCCCAACACATAGGCGTGCACATATGCGCCTATGGCGATGAACGCTGCCGGCCCGAGCGACACTTGCCCCGTAAAACCCATGAGCACCATGAGCCCCAGGCTCGCGGTGCAGAGGATAAAGATGTAACTCAGCTCGCCGACCATATAGCGCGGCACAATGAACGGCGCCGCCATCAGCAGCACGATGAGCGCACCCCAGGCCAGCCAGTCGCTGGCATAGCGCAGCAACCGCTGGCCATCGCCGTAGCCCGTATCATAGTGGAACCGCACTCGTTGCTCCCCGCATCTCCCCGCCTAACGCATCAGTCTATGCTGACGTCGTCCATCGGCTACAGTCTGGCCGCTCCAGTCTGCCCGCTACAGTCTGCTCCCGCTATACTCGTCGTCCGTGAGCCTCGCCGAGCAAGCCGCGCGGCCAGACGATCAACATGACGATCAAAATGACATAGGCCGCAATGTCTTTGATGCCGTCCGGCATGTAGACGCCGGCGAATTGCTCGATCAGCCCAATGCCGATGCCCCCTATCAGTGCGCCAGCGATGGAGCCGAAGCCGCCAAGGACGAGTGCCGCCAAGGATTTCAACATCACGTGCCACAGACTGATATCGACCAGGGCTGTTGGCGCCAGCAAGATACCGCACAACGCCGCAAGCGCACCCGCGATGGCCCATACGAGCGAGTTAATCCACTTCACTCGAATGCCGGACAAAAAGGCCGCAAGTTGATTCTGCGAGGCAGCTTGGATGGAAATGCCGACGCGTGTCCGGTCGAGAAAAGCAAACAGCGCGATGGTCACGACCAACGCCGACGCGATGATTACAAAACTCAGATTTGACAGAACAACGTCGCCAATGCGTGTCGTTTGTCCGGTCCACGGGGTAGGCAAATTGCGAGCATCGGGCCCGAAGGTCATGCCGACGGCGCCGCGCAACATGAAGCCGATGGCGATCGTGAGCATCACGCCGGCGAACTGGGGCTGGCCGACGATGCGGCGCATGGCAACGATATCAATCAGGGCCGCCAGCAACGCCATGATGGCAATGGTGGCCGGTGCCGCGAGCCAGAATGGCCAACCCACGACCGTGATCAGCCCCCAGGCCACGAACGCCGACGCCATAAGGACATCGCCGTGGGCAAAGTTCAGGACTTCGGTCGCTTTATAGGTCATGACGAGACCAGCCGCGACCAGCGCATAGATCGACCCGATCGCTACGCCGTTCACGATCAGTTGGACGATCTGGGCTAAATCAAAGGGCATCGGCCAATGCCTTGTCGTGGCGAGATGGGTCTGGGGCAGTGGATGATGATACAGTCAGCGACCGTGGCGACGCTGACAGGTTATCGATAAATCTCATCACCGGGGATCCAGGTTGTGTGGAACCCGGCGCTGATGCGGTGGGGTATTTTGACCTTCGCGATCGGACCGCGCGAGATGTCTCTGATGTCGAACACCAGGCAGGCCGAGCCCCACGTGTTCGTGTCGGTCACGAAGGTCACCGCGTAGCCAGCATCCTCTGGGCTGTCGGCTGTTGCTCCGCGCTTTGGCGCGATGGGCGCTTCATTGCCAAACACGCCGTCACCATAGTCGTAGCGCTGGCGTTCGCCGGTTTCGGTGTCATAACGGATCAAGGCGTCGAATGTCTGGCAGCGGCCCGAAAGACTACCGTCGTCCTTTGGCCGAGGCAAAAGCTGATTAAAGGCGAGTTTCGATTTCTTGCCCAAGTACAGCGGGTTGATGCGCGGAAACTCGGTGTTGAGATCGTCGAGGGGTTGCTCGCGCACCTCGCCCGTCACCATGTTAAAAGACCACTTATGAAGCTCGTGGACGCGTCGGCGATAGGCCATCATTGACGCCAGCGGGCCGTCATTCTTGTCGCGCTTGGCGTCGGGATTGGCCTGTCGGCAACAGACCTGATGCACCCAATCGCCATCTTCCCAGCAATTGATCACATGCAGGATGTAACAGGGCTCGGCTTCGAACCACTTGATCTGATTTTCCTCGCCGTAGCGCGGAATGATGCCGAAACGCGCGGGCATGTCGCGGTGGAACGTCAGGATGCGGTGCTTGGTCTTTTTCAGCAGTTCTGCATCATGGAACAGCGGCAGATCATGGAGAATAGCGTAATTCGTAGTCAGTCCGATATCGTGCGGCGACCGAGGACCGGGCAGGTCGATCGCGATGTCGTGCAACAACTCCCCGGTCGGACTTGCAACTCCATATCGCATATAGGGCGGCGTATCGGAGTAGCTGAAAAAGAACAGCTCGCCGGTTGCTGGATCGACCTTACTGTGGGCGGAGAGATCATGCTTGAGTTTGCCGCCAAAGGTCTCCTTGCCGCGCGTTTCAAGCGTCAACGGATCGACGTCGTAGGGCTTGCCCGCCATGTAGAACAGCGACAATAATTTGCCACCGTAGTAGACAATGTCGGTGTTCGACGTGTCCTTGATGGGCGAGCCCGGCAGCATGAAATTGTAGGGACCCGCGAGACCTGGCCAGATGTTCATCTTGGCTATGTCTTCGACGACGAACGCCTCATTGCGGATCCAGCGTTGACGAAACGAGGCCCGGCCATCGCGAAAGTAAATGGCGCGCAACATCGCGTCACCATCGTAGTAGTGGTAGCGATTGACAGGCTCGAAACGTTGCGAGGGGCCGTTCATGACATAGGCGCCATAGAGATCAGCCGGAAGATCGCCTTCGACCTCTAGATCTTCGGCATCATATTCGCGATTGGTGGGTGCGAACACGCCGTGCAAATAGGGATGGTCGAGCTTCCATATCCACTCGGGGGCGTCGGGCGGCAGTTTTCCATCGGGCGCCATCAGGCGGACGTTGAGCCGAGTGATGGGCAAGTCCGGTGCGTGTGGCTCGTTGTGGTGGTCGGCGGTGGCGTTCTGTTGTGCCGGCATTGGGAAAATCCAGGTTTGCAATCCGGTCAAGTTAACGCTTAGACGCTCTCTGGCGTTTGGACGACGTCTGGCGCGCGCGGCTAGAGCAAATTCCCATCCTTCGGAATCGGAAATCTGCTCTGGGCTTTTAAATGGTCGCATTTTTTTCGCCTAACCGGGAAGTCACTTCGGCGGAAAATGCTTTAAGCCGCTGCAATCTGATCGCCCCGCGCCCACGTGCCGTGGAACCCAGCTGGTACGCGTACGGGCAACTGCACGCGCGCAATCGGCCCCTTGTCGACAGATTTTGCGTCGAGCACCTGCACCTCGGATTTGCCGTCGTTTTCGTCGGTTACAAAGGCGATGACATAGCCGTCGTCTTCGTCCTTGGCGCCAATGCGCGGGGCGAAAGCCGGCTCCGAGCCGAATTTTTGCGGTTCGTACATGTAAGACTGAGCGGATCCGGTCGCGAGATCATATTTGTAGATCCCGGCCATGCGCTGCAACTCAGTGCGTGCCATTGCGACGTGGTAAGACGACTTCGTTTTGTGCCCAGTATAGTCAAGGTTGATGACCGGGAATTCGCCGATGCGGTCATCCAACTGGCGCTTCTTAACTTCGCCCGTTCGCATATTCATGCGCCACTCAACGGGTACAGCGTGGAGCGCCAGGACGTTGACCATGGGTGCGTAAGCGCCGTGGACGGGATTTATAGGAAAGCCATTGGGGACCATCATACAGGCGACCATGACAACCTCGTCGCCGTCCTCCCAGCTGTTGACGACGTGATAAATGTAACAGCTGTCGGTTTCGAACCACCGGATCTGATCGCCGCGGCCGCGCCGTGGAACCACCCCGAAGCGCGCGGGTTGATCGGCAAACTTGATATTCCACATGCTGCGCCGCAAACCGTGATCGGCAAAGACCACCGGTAGATCGTGAAGTATGACGTAATTCTCCGTCAGGCCCATATCGTGGGGCAGGCGAGGGCCCGGCAGCTCAACGCGTTCGAAGTGGGTCAGTTCGTTGTCAGCGCTGACTGTGCCAAACGACATCCACGGCTCATAGAGCGCGTAGTCGAAGAAGACGAACTCGCCGGTCTTCGGATCGACTTTTGAGTGTGCCGAGACATGCCGCGGCAGCTTACCGCCGAAATTTTCTGTTCTGATCGTCTCGAGCGTGCGGGCGTTCACTCGCACGGGTTGGCCAGAAATGTACCACAAGGCCATTACTGAACCGTTGTGAATCACCAAGTCGGTGTTGGCCGTGTCTTTGTAGACAAGGTCACCACGCGTTGAGTCCTTGTTGGCGCGTGATGAGGGCGCCAACACACCGCCAGCGCCGCAGCCGCCGTTGAGATCCGCAATGTGGTCGGCTGTTTGGATATAGCGGTTGCGATACTCAGCCTTGCCGTTCTCGAAATGAATGGCGTGGATCATGCCATCGCCGTCGAACCAATGATGCAGGCCTTCTGGTGCCTTCGGTGGATTTGGGCCATTGCGGAAAAAGCCGCCGTGCAGATCCTTGGGCAGGTCGCCAATGACGGGCAAATCAAGCGCCGTGGTCTCTTTGGCGACTGGCGCGTAAACGCCTTGGATATAGGGGTTGTGCGCGTTCAGCTCGTTCAAGGGGCCGATCTCGGTTCGACCGGTTTGTCGTGTGGCGTCGACCATGGCTGGTTCGTCCCTGTATAGCTGTGGAGCCGCACGGCCCACCTGGGAGGTGATGGGTCAAACATGATCCACTTATTTCGCCAACGCAAGCTTGAGCTCGCCAACTGAAATGTTGGCCCCTCAATGAAGTGATTGCGCCCCGCTGTTGTGACAAGCGAGGCGCAATCGTGGTGGTCATCTGGCTGCATGCGATGTCGCGCGATGTCACGCGATGTTAAACTGGCGGTCAACACGCGTGACTGCAGATGTTATTCGTTTTGCAGCCACTTGGCCGTGACGGCGCCGATGACAGCGCCCACGATCGGGGCGACCCAGAACATCCACAGGGCAGACAACGCAGCTGTGCCACCGAAGATCGCGGTTGCGGTCGAGCGAGCGGGATTAAGCGACGTGTTGGTGACGGGGATGGAAATCAAGTGGAACAGGCAGACGGCCATACCAATGGCAATTGGCGCAAAGCCGACAGGCGCGCGTTTCGATGTTGCGCCCATGATGATGATCAGAAACAGGGCCGCCATGATGGCTTCAATGAGCAAAATCGACAGCATACTGTAGGATCCGTTGCCGTAGGCATTCGGATTTGAGGCGAGGGCAAGAGTGTTCCACTTCGGAACGCCCGCACCGATCGGCGAGCCAGACAGGATCAAGTTGAGTAAGAACGCAGCTGCAATTCCGCCGAGCACTTGAGCAATGATGTAACCAATGGCGTCACCGGACGGAAAACGGCCGCCAACCGCGAGGCCAACCGTGACGCACGGATTAAAATGCCCGCCTGAAATGTGACCGACCGCATAGGCCATGCACAGGACCGAAAGACCGAAGCCGAAAGAAACGGCGACGATGCCCGCGGATGGGCCGGAGTACATGGCTGTGCCAACCCCCCCAAAGACAAGCATAAATGTACCGATGAACTCGGCTGCGAGCGCGCGTTGGTTCATATCGATGCTCCCCGTTCAGACCCAACCCCTGGATGGGGCAAGCCGTCTGCGCTTGATGAGGGACCGCCGTCATTTGCATGGCAGCTTTCGAGTTTTTGCGATTGCGCGACCCCGAATCAAACTCACGTCAGATTACAGATTATTTCAGCGCCGTTAAGACAGTTTGTGTGCAATGCGGGGGACGCGCGCATCTTGATGCCGTTTCGGTACATCAGGATGTCAAACGGGGGGTGACGAACATCGTCGGCGGCCGTGCAACTGACTGCTCGAGGCCCCTTGCTGAAGCCGTACTTTTTACGGAAAACCGTGCCGGGCAGACGGCCTGGATTCTTCTTTGGAGCGGCCCGATGCGCGGCGTCCTGTATTCAGTTCTCCTTGTGCTCAATCTTATCGTTGGCGTTGGTGCGCAAACACCCATCCAGGATCGATTGCTTGAAAGCTTGCGGCGCGAATTGACCGACAAGTTACAGGCAAGCGGGCGATTTTCGTCCATCGCGGTTTCGAACAAGACAACATTAAAGGCAAAGACGCTCGATGGACTGGATCAGTCCATTGCGCTCGATAGTCTCGCCGCGGACGTTTTGCAGAAACCGACCCAACGGACTGAAATTGTCGAGCGATTCGTAAGGATGCTGAGCGCGTCCGCTGAGCCGCAAAAGAAACCTATCTCACGCGACGACTTCGTTGCGTCGCTCCGGCTGGTGATCAGGCCGAAGGACTACCTGGCTCAACTGGCTGAACAAAAATCCTTGTCTGAGCCGCTTTGGCGGCCCTTTGCTGGGAGCGCACTCGTTTTTGTTGCCTTTGATCGAGGGGAACGGCTGGAAATCGCACTTGCTGGTGGTGGCAAAGAACATGATCTTGGAGACGATGACATTGTCACTCTTAGCCGCGAGCAACTCAAGCGGTTCCTGCCTGATATCGAAACCGAGGACGCGGCAGGCGTTCGCGCGTTAACACTGCCAGACGCGGTATATTCGCCAAGTCTGCTGTTGCTCGAGGAACCGTGGGCGAAGGTCGAGAAAGATTTCGGTGCGGGCTTCGTCGTGGCAATCCCGGATCGCAATACACTGCTGGCCGCGTCTGCCCGGAATGCGGCCCAGCTGCGCAAGGCGGTGGAGCTTGTCGCCATGTCCCGAAAGGCGGCTCCGATGATCCCAGAACTGCTGCAGCGGTCCGGCGTGCGTTGGGTTGTGTTTTCGGGACAATGATGGCCCAAGGCCAAGATCACTGGTAAAAATCCGGGCTGCGTGCGTGCGTTGACGTTCACGGCATGTTAGTCTGTCAAGACACAAACTCGGCTCAGCCTATCCACCATGGTCCTGTTCAATTCCATCGTATTCGCCGTGGCCTTTTATGTGGTCACAGGCGTTATGCTCGTCGGCCTGATCTGGCTCCTGCTTTGCCCGCGCAAATTGGCGATTGCAGCGCTCAAGCTGCATGGGCGCATTTGCATCTGGTTGCTCAGAGTCATTTGCGGCACGAAGCTTGAGGTTCGGGGCCGCGAAAATTTGCCCAAGGGCCCATGCCTGGTGATTGCAAAGCACCAGTCGACCTGGGACACATTTGCTCTCCTGACCTTGTTCGATGATCCAGCAATCGTGCTTAAAGACGAACTTCGTTTGATTCCAGTTTATGGCTGGTTTTGCATCAAATTCGAGCACATCCTCGTTAAGCGCGAGCGGGCGGCTGTTGCGCTCAAACACATGGTTGCAAATGCCAAGGCAAGGGTCGCTGACGGTCGTCAGGTGCTGATTTTTCCGGAGGGAACACGCCAAGCACCGGGGGCTGCGCCTGACTATAAGCCAGGATATGTGGCGCTTTATGATGCGCTTGACGTCCCGTGCGTGCCGGTGGCTCTGAATTCTGGCTTGTTTTGGCCACGCCGCTCGTTCTTGCGCTACCCTGGCACTATCGTTGTGGAATTCTTGCCGGCTTTGCCACCAGGATTGTCTCGAGGGCAGGTGCGCAAGACCGTCGAAAGCCAGATCGAGGCGGCGTCTGACAGGCTTTTAGTTGCGAGTGTTGCGTCATCTCCGTCGCTGCCTTTGGGTCCGGAAACCGCGCAACGCTTGTCAGAGATCAAAATTTGAACCTAAAGGGAACAATAGTTGACTCAGATGGAATAGAACGGTAATGTGGAGACAGGGCTAGAGCCTATTCATCAGAGCTTTGTTGTTCCAGTGCTCACGCCACAAGATACCCGAGAAACATCAGAGACGCGCGATCGCTGCGGCTTTCCTACCCATTGGCCGGATGTCTCCGTCGATATTTGGCGCAAGAAGTATCGGCTGATGGCGGCTGATGGGTCACCCGTTGATGAAACCTGGCCTGATACGGTCGCCCGCGTCGCGCAAGCAGCGGCAGCGGTCGAAGTGCCGTCCGTCCGCCAAGCTTGGGCCGAAACCTTTGCTGACGCTATCGGCGGATTCGCTTTCTTGCCGGCGGGTCGTATTCTGGCGGGGGCAGGCGCCAAAAGGCGTGTCACCTTGTTTAACTGCTTTGTCATGGGTCGGATCGACGATGATCTGTCCGCCATTTTTGATCGGGTCAAAGAGGCTGCCCTGACGATGCAACAGGGTGGCGGGATCGGACACGATTTTTCGACACTTCGGCCGAAGGGTGCGCTGGTTGCCAGTCTTGGCGCAGATGCGTCCGGACCGGTCTCGTTCATGGAAGTCTGGGACGCCATGTGCCGGACAATCCAATCGGCTGGCCAACGGCGCGGGGCTATGATGGCCACGCTGCGATGCGATCACCCGGATATCGAGATATTCATCGATGCCAAGCGCGAGGCTGGGCGGCTCAACAATTTCAATCTCTCCGTTTTGGTTACCGATGCGTTTGTTGAGGCAGTGCGCCAGGACCGGACATGGGATCTGGTGTTCGACGGAAAAGTGCACGGCACCGTCCCAGCTCGGGCATTGTGGGACCGGCTGATGCGCGCGACCTACGAGGCGGCAGAGCCGGGTGTGATCTTCATTGACCGGATGAACGCGCGCAACGGGCTTGGGTATTGCGAGACGATCCAGGCAACCAATCCTTGCGGTGAACAACCGCTGCCGCCCTACGGCGCGTGTCTGCTTGGGTCGATTAACTTGACACAACTGGTGTCGCATCCGTTCACACCCTCGGCGCGTCTTGATCTGGAGCGGCTCGGACGCCTGACCGCCACCGCTGTGCGGTTCCTGGACAACATCATCGACGCGTCCGGCTATCCACTTGAGGCACAGAAGGCCGAGGCACTGGCAAAGCGACGTATCGGGCTTGGTATTACAGGACTGGCAGATGCCCTGATCATGCTTGGTGTCACCTATGGGTCACGATCGGCATTGAAGCTGGTCGGTTCGTGGCTCGCGGACATCAAAGTTGCTGCCTACAGGACGAGCGCTGAATTGGCGCGGGAAAAGGGTTCGTTCCCGTTGTTTGATCGGGACGCTGTTCTCGCCGGACCGACAACAGCAGATCTCCCGACAGATGTTCGCTCAATGATTCATGCACAGGGCATGCGCAACGGGCTTTTGACATCGATTGCACCGACCGGGACCATCTCGCTACTTGCTGGCAATATCTCAAGCGGCATAGAGCCGGTGTTTGATATTGCTTACGACCGGCGTATGCTTGGGGCTGATGGCAAAGCGAAGACCGTCCGGGTCGAGGATTACGCGGCGGGGCTGTACAAACGGCTCTACGGGGTTGACGCACCGTTACCGGTCGCTGTTGTCACAGCGGCACAGCTGACGCCGCGTGCACACCTTGAGATGCAAGCCGCGGCGCAGCAGCATATTGATAGCGCCATCTCAAAGACGATCAACTGCCCAGAAGACCTACCGTTCGAAGATTTCAAGGACATCTATCTGAATGCGTTCGACCTCGGCCTGAAGGGCATCACGACCTATCGACCGAACACGATTACGGGTGCTATTTTGAGTTCTGTGGCAGGTGCGCAGGTTGTTGCGGAGGTTGTGCAACAACCAAAACCGAGTTTTGCGCGTCCAACCGCATTCAATGAGAGCGCGGAAATCGTTTACATGACTGCGCCGTTGAAGCGTGAACCGGTCCTGGCCGGATTTACCTATAAGCTCGCATGGCCGGCGACGGCTCATGCGCTCTACATCACAATCAATGACACTGAGATCGGCGGTCGGCGCAGACCTTTCGAGATTTTCATCAACACAAAGACACTCGAGCATCATGCTTGGACAGTCGCGCTGACCCGGATGATCAGCGCCGTTTTTCGCCGAGGGGGCGATGTGTCGTTCGTCGTCGAGGAATTGAAAGCAATTGTCGACCCGCAGGGCGGTAGCTGGCTCAATGGCCAATATGTGCCAAGCCTGATTGCAGCTATCGGTGGGGTCATTGAGACGCATCTGCTGCGAATTGACGGTCTGGTGGCTGACAGCGAGGAAATTCAGCGCAGCGTTTCAGCAGGCAGCGCGTCTTCCGGAAATGGTCCGGTCGGCAAGACTACGGCAGAAACCACGTCTTCTGGAAATGAGTGGCGGCCAGAGCCCGCACAAGTTTCGACACGACTATTTCGAGGTACGCCGTCGACCTGTCCGCGATGCGGTTCACCGGCCTATGTGCTGCGCGAAGGATGTTGGACCTGCAGCACCTGCGGGCATTCTAACTGCAGTTGATCCGAGGCAGGAAAAATCAACATCGGCTGCGAAACAGGCGCTCCCAGTAGCGGAGTACGAGCGAATCGCAGACACCGACGAGGAGGAGGGCGCTCGACACTTGTCGAAACAAAGGGTCGTCCATGCCTATTGGAATGAAAGCGACGGCAATGCCGGCGATGACTGTCGTTACAGCGAACACGATTAGCACCCACCGAAATGCCTTAAGATCATTGGTACGTGCATCGGTTGTGAGGCTTCGTTCTTCGGGCTGAACGCCAAGCGTCGGCATTGATGGGTCCGGTGGTAGGGGTATTCGGGTACTGCCCTCCATTGCTAAACTCGTCGCTCGATCATGAGCTTTTTCAGCTCGGCGATGGCTTTGGCGGGATTTAAGCCCTTTGGGCAAGCTTTGGCGCAATTCATGATCGTGTGACACCGGTAGAGGCGAAACGGGTCCTCTAGGTTGTCGAGCCGCTCACCCGTTGCCTCGTCCCGACTGTCAATGACCCAACGATAAGCCTGCAGAAGTGCTGCCGGGCCAAGATAACGGTCCGAATTCCACCAATAGCTCGGACACGATGTCGAGCAGCAGGCGCACAACACACATTCGTAGAGGCCATCCAGCTTGTCACGGTCAGGACGAGCCTGTTTCCACTCGGTCGGCGGCGTTGGGGTGGTTGTCTTAAGCCACGGTTCAATGGATCGATGCTGGGCATAAAAATTGGTAAGGTCCGGCACAAGATCCTTGATCACTTCCAGATGGGGGAGGGGATAGATCTTTATCGGACCTCTGACGTCGTCGATGGCCTTCAGGCATGCAAGTGTGTTGGTGCCGTCGATGTTCATGGCGCAGGAGCCGCAAATGCCCTCGCGGCAAGAGCGGCGAAACGTGAGGGTGGAGTCGATCTCAGCCTTAATCTTGATCAGGGCGTCGAGGACCATCGGACCGCATGTGCTTCGGTCAATATGATACGTATCCACCTGCGGGTTTTTGCCATCGTCAGGGTTCCAACGATAAATGCGGACCTCTTTCGTCTTACCTTTGCTGTCCGGTTTGTTCCATATTTTCCCGGTGTTGACCCGAGAGTTCTTCGGCAGCGAGAGTTGCACCATGTTCGGTCTCGTCGTTGGCCGATCGCGGCCGTTAACTCATTGATACCGGGATGCTATGTCGCCTGGGCA
Source organism: Hyphomicrobiaceae bacterium (assembly GCA_031409695.1). Classification (GTDB taxonomy): domain Bacteria; phylum Pseudomonadota; class Alphaproteobacteria; order Rhizobiales; family Hyphomicrobiaceae; genus JABFRJ01. The sequence continues at coordinate 10,520 of JANNXS010000282.1, read as the reverse complement.
GTGTCAACGCGGCGAATGAGCAAAACAGTTCGGGGACCAGCCGACAAGGCCTTAACCGTCCGGGAATGATGATTGGTAGCCGGACGGATCACTGGCTGGCTCCTTCTGATGACTGGCGCCTTCTGATGACGCGTGTTGTCTCGCGACATTGTGCAGAGATGAACTTGTCTTTTTAGAGAAAGGTTCGCCGGATTTCTAAAGGTTCGCAGGCCTCGCTGTGAGAAGATCTAACATCGCGGTGCATCCGGACATGAGGTGTTGTTGGATGAGACGACCGGTTGCGTCAGCATCATGCGCCTTTATCGCTTCAATGATCTCAACGTGTTCACGGTCGGCACGTTCGCTGAAGACAAACTTCGCGAGCGTCTGTTGTTTGGCCCAATGGGACTGGTCGGCCAAGCCTTGGACGACCCGTACCAGGCGTGTATTGCCGCAGCTGCAAACTAGGGTCGCGTGGAAGGACTGATCAGCTGAAAACCAAGCTGATCGCTCACCCGTTTTCAGGGCTGCTGCCATTTTTTCCCGAGCCTCTTGGAGAGCCGCAAGTTGCGCGGTGGTTGCACCCTGCGTTGCCATGCGTCGACCAGCGAGACCTTCGAGCTCGGCAAGCAACTCGTAGATTTCAAGGATATCTTCTGGCGTTACGGGGAGCACTCTGGCGCCGTGGCGGGGCCGCACCTCGACCAGGTGTTCATCGGCGAGGCGGATCAATGCCTCCCGCACCGGGGTGCGGCTCATGCCTAACATTTGAGCCAGTTCCTGCTCTAAGTACTGGGCGCCAGGAGGCATTTCCCCGACCAAAATCCGCTGCCGAATTTCCCGATGTGCGCGCTGCGTGTTGCTCTCGCGTTCACCAACAGCTGCGTCCAAAATGGACGCAACGAAAATACTTTCGGTCGCTTGGCCGCCATCCGCTGCGCCACCCGCGCGCGGAGCGCTGTCCGATGTGTCTAATCTCTGCACGGCCATAACCTATATCATCCGCTCGTGTGATCGGTAAAAACGATTACAATAGATTTGCTTTTGATTGCAATGACGGACAGACGGCGTGGATCGAGTGGTCGGCGAGGGTTGATGTTGGTTAGGCTTCGCGCACAACGCGTTTCCATAGTGCCTTCGAACCAAGTGTTTCAACGTAAGCTGCGTGAACTGCCAGTTGATCCTTGGTCAGGCGTGGCGCTAAGGGCGCAGGCCGTGGCAGCGCAATTCCAGCGCCGGTGCGGCTCATGGGTCCGTCAGGTAGTGTGCGCTGGCCGTCATTGCCATTGGCGGCCAACGTTAGCGTCGCTTGCCGCTCGCCGAGCAGCTCCACATAGACTTGAGCCAAGAGCAACGAGTCGACGATAGCGCCGTGTTTGGTGCGCTGCGTGTTGTCGATGCTGAAGCGCTTGCACAGGGCATCGAGGCTTGCGGGCGCACCGGGAAATTTGCGCCGTGCAAGCTGAAGCGTATCGGTGACCCTGGTCATCTGCAGCGGAGGCTTTTTTAAACGCTCCAACTCCATGTTCAGGAAACCGATATCGAACGGCGCATTATGAATGATTAGCTGATCGTCGCCAATGAAATCAAGGAACGCTGTCACCTCAGTTTTAAACAGGGGCTTGTCCCTTAAGAATTCCGTTGAGATGCCGTGAATACGGACGGCATCGGGATGCACTTCCTTGTTCTCCGGGCTGAGAAAACGGTGAAACTCAACCCCAGTCGGAAAACGATTGAGCAACTCAATACAGCCGATTTCGACGAGGCGGTCGCCGCCTCTGGCATCAAGGCCGGTTGTCTCGGTATCAAGGACGATCTCGCGCATTTTAGGCTCCCTGTCGCCCGGGGTGCCTAAAGCCAATAGGCCTCGTAAGCTTTCCCGGTTACGGGCTGCGCCCGTAAATCAGCAACGATCTTATCGATTTGTGCCTCGGTTTCTGCGAGCGTTGCCCCTGTATCCACAACGAAGGTGGCCCGGAGGCGTTTTTCAGCGTCTGGGACCTGCCGGAAGAGAATTTGAGCGAATTTTTCCTCCGTCATGCCCGGACGGGCCAGAACTCGCAGTCGTTGAATATCGGCCGGCGCACTTACGACAACAGTCATGTCGACGCGCTTCTCGCCGCCGGTCTCGAATAATAGAGGGATCTCAAGAACCGCGATTGAGGCGTTGGCTGCCTTCGCCTCCATCAGGCGTGTTTTCTCGGCATGAAAAACGAGCGGATGCACAATCGCTTCGAGCCGCTTGAAACCCGACGGGTTCGCGAGAAGTGCGGCGGCGAGCTTTTGCCGATCCACCTTCCCGCCAACAGTGGTGCCGGGGAACGCTGCCTCTATGGGGGCTGTGGCCGGACCAGAGTAGAGTTCATGTACGAGCGCATCAGCATCGATCACCGGCACACCCAGCGCTAAAAAGCGCTTTGCGGCGGTGGATTTGCCCATCCCGATTGAACCGGTGAGACCGATCAGCAACATTCAGGTGCCTGTTTGGTTCATGGTCTGCGTTCAGTGCTCGATAGCACCGCGGCGGCGGAGTTCTGCGAGAAGTGGCAAAAGCGGCAGGCCGACGACGGAAAACATGTCCCCTTCCATCGCCTCAAAGAGCTGGGCGCCGCGTCCTTCGAACTGGTAGGCACCGACAGTGTCGCAGAGGGCCGTTCCTTCGGCTGCGAGGTAGGCGTCCAAGAAGGCTTCGGTAAACGACCGCATGGTCATTTGGGGCTCATCGACATGGCGCCAAACAATTTTTCCTCCCTGCGCGAGAGCGACGGCTGTCGGCAGGGCATGAGTCAAACCACGCAGGGCTAGAAGTTGTGCACGGGCCGCGGCCACCGTTGGTGGCTTGGAAAAAACCTCTCCGCCGCACACCAAGACCTGATCGGCACCGATAACAAGTGCTTCTGGGTTTATCTGACTGATTTGCATCGCCTTTTCGACAGCAAGGTGTTCGGCCAGCTGTGCCGCGTCGATGTCTGGATCATCGTCGAGCAGGCTAATTTTTATCCGCTCTTCATCAACTTCGGCTGGAACGACGCTGAATTTTACTCCGGCACGCTCGAGCATTTCGCGTCGAAAGCGGCTGCCTGAGGCGAGGATGAGGTGCATTGGTTCAACCATCTCCTGTTTCCCGTTGTTCCTGGTCAGCTGCATCACGATCCTGCATCAGCTTGATGATCTGCGCCGCGGTCTCCTCGACTGAACGGCGCGTGACATCAATCATCGGCCAATTGTTCTTTGCGAACAATCGCTTGGATTCGGCCAATTCGGCTGCAATCAGTTGGCGATCAGTGTAGGCGTCCATGGTGTGACGCGACATCATGGAGACACGATGGCGTCGAATATCGGCGATGCGCTCCGCGCTAGCGATGAGCCCGACAACAAAGGCCGTATGCTTTTGAGAGAGCACAGCTGGCGGTGCGATGCCCGGGACGAGGGGTACGTTTGAGGTTTTATATCCCTTCTGCGCCAGATAAATCGATGTCGGCGTTTTGGAGGTACGGGAAATCCCGAGGATGATAATATCTGCCTGGTTCAAGTCCTCGGGCAGCTTACCGTCATCGTGTGCCATGGAAAAATTTAGCGCGTCGATTCGACGGAAGTAGTCGGCATCGACGACATGCTGCCCGGCAACAATGGGGGTTTGTGGGGCGCCAAGGTAGGCCTCAAAAACCGACATGATCGGTTTCAAGACGTGCAGCGCCGGCACTTTCAAGATGCGGCAGCGCACTTCGATCTCTTCCACCAACTCCTGATTGACCACGGTATAAAGCACGATGCCAGGCGCTTGCTCGATCTCGGTCAAGACGCGAGCCAATTGGCGCTTGTTGCGGATCAATGGATGCACATGTTCGATCGGCCGCACTTGCGCGTATTGCACGGCGGCTGCCTTCGCAATTGTGGTCAGCGTTTCGCCGGTTGAGTCCGAAATCAAGTGCAAGTGGAAATAGCTCGGCAGAATGTTGCCCATGGTGTCGCGGCCTTGCGTTGTCTTCAGGCTTGCGTTTTCGGCCGGCGGCCTGTGGAGAACAGTGTGGAGAAGTGGTAGGGTTATACACTGGAGGGGGGCTGGTCGGCGATCCTCAACTGTCATCCACAGGTGTGTCCACAGAGCTGTCCCTGAGTCGTTGCGGCGAAGCCTACAAACGGTCGCAGGGCTGCGGCAGAAACGCGGCCTGGTTGAGACACAACCTCTTGGCTGACTATCCACAGATTTTGCCACGGGCTATCGATAAGATTTGAATTTAAACCATTGATATATCTATTTATTTTAGCCTTGTATCTGGTTGCGGAGTTAGGCACAAGATGTGTTGACGGCCGCGGCTGGATTGCAGGGTGTGTGCGTAAATCGGGCAAAGATTTCATGCCCAGGATTCACGCCCTAAGAGTCGTAATAGTAATCTTCATTAAAGATACCTTAAGAAGAGAAGAGCTGTGCGAGACTGAGTACGGCTGGTACTATGACAGGGCTGGTCAAAGCGGCTAGCGAGCAAAACTGGCCGTCTGGGCTGGTACTGGGATCGATGATGCGACGCTTTCTTCAGGTCTTCGATGGCGTGGCACTGACCCCGCCGCCCGTTTGGTTTATGCGGCAGGCTGGTCGCTATCTTCCCGAATACAAGAGAACCCGCGTTGAAGCAGGCAGCTTCCTTGACCTGTGCTACAATCCGCGCCTGGCAGCTGAAGTGACGCTACAGCCGATCCGCCGGTATGGGTTTGATGCTGCGATCTTGTTTTCGGACATCCTTGTCGTGCCTGATGCCTTGGGCCAAGGGGTGCGGTTTGTGGAGGGCGAAGGACCGCAGCTCGATAGTATTCGAGCGGCTGAGGGTTTGGTTGTTTTGAAACCTGGAGGGGCCCACAGGAAGTTCGCCATCGTCGCAGAGACGGTTCAGAGGCTGCGGCAGGACCTCCCGGCTGAAACGGCCCTGATAGGCTTCTGTGGGGCACCTTGGACCGTTGCGACATACATGGTGGAGGGTGCAGGCTCGAAGGATCAGGCTGCTGCCCGCCTTTGGGCCTATAGGGACCCCCCGGGATTTCAGAAGCTGATCGATATATTGGTTGCTGCATCTGTCGAATACTTATGTTTGCAGGTGCAAGCGGGCGCGGATGCCTTGCAGATCTTTGATACTTGGGCCGGAAGTCTCGCCGAGCATGAGTTTGAACGCTGGGTTGTCGCCCCGACAAAAGCAATCGTTGCAGGCGTGAAAGCCCAGTATCCGAAAGTCCCCATCCTTGGCTTTCCGCGGGGGGCTGGGGCATCGGCCTTCAGTTATGCGGAGGCGACGGGCGTGCAAGGCATCAGTTGCGACACGGCGATGCCGCTGCGCGAAATCCAGCGGACATTGTCGGGTAAAACCGTCGTTCAAGGGAACTTGGATCCGTTGCTGCTTGTGGCTGGGGGGGACGCGATGGACCAGCGCATCGATGAAATTGTCGAGGCTTTGGCGATGAACCCGTTCATCTTCAACCTTGGTCATGGGATCATTCCCGAAACGCCGCCTGAGAACGTGGCGCGTGCCTTGGCGCGGTTGCGGCGCGCGCGGTGATCTGACCGGCGGGTCGCATTCATGGCGGGGCTGCGTTTAGGGACGGCTTATGATCCTCTGGCTTAAAGCCTTGCACATTGTCGCGGTCATGTCGTGGATGGCTGGATTGTTGTATCTGCCAAGACTGTTTGTTTATCATGCTGAGGCTGGGCCGAAGTCGCCTCAGTCAGCGACCTTTACCGTCATGCAAGACCGTCTGCTGCGTTATATTATGCGGCCGGCGATGATTGTGGTGTGGATCAGCGGACCTCTGCTGGGCTGGCAGATGGGTTATTTCAAGGATGGCTGGTTCTGGGGGAAAATGGTGGCTGTCGTTGCGCTTACGGGTGCTCATGGTGCCATGATGGGCTGGCATCGGGCGCTCGCGGATGGAACATCGCAGCGCACTTCGAAATTTTTCCGTGTGGCCAACGAGGTGCCGACAGTCTTGATGTTGGTGATCGTTGTGCTGGTGGTTGTGAAGCCATTTTGACTTGGCTCTGTCTTGAAAAAGGCAGTCGTGCTTTTTTAGGACGTTTTGATAGATCTCGTTTGCGGTCGCTCTAAACGAGCGGTTATCAAATTCGTGTGAAACCTATCCCATGATCCGTAGGGTGAGGTTTGACATGATGCAGCGATTGAAAACGCAACTTGCAGCATTTTGCGGTGACCAGCGCGGCGGCACAGTACTGGTATTTGCAGGATTCGTCGTTACATTGACGGCTGTGGTTGGTACGACGGTTGATTATGGTCGCGCAAGCCGTCTCAAGATCAGTATGCAGGATGCCCTCGATTCAGGCATTCTGGCGGTCGGGTCCGGTCGTCAGGCAGGTGGTTCAGACGGCAAAACAACACTTGACGCGTTCCTGATGACCAATTGGAAGCAGCGTTACGATGTAGGTACCATCACATCCACGTATGAAGAACTGCCGGACGACGTTATTCGAGCCACTGCGACTGTGCCGATGCCGACGACGTTCATGAAAGTCGTCGGCGTTTCCAGCCTCGACATTGTCGCCGAAAGCCAAGGTCAGTTCGGTGTCGGAAAAGCGGAAGTCGCGCTTGTGCTTGATACGACTGGGTCGATGGAGGGTAACAAGCTTAATGGCTTAAAACAGGCGGCGAAAGATCTTGTCGACAAAACGTATGAGAAATCTGGTGCTGATCAGAAGATCAAGTTCTCAATTGTTCCATTCGCGCAATATGTGAATGTGGGCACGCAGCATCGCGGACAGAGTTGGTTGTCGGTTGCGCCTGACGGTCCAGCGGAGGTTTGCAAGCTTGAAAAGCCTGTTCTCAATAAGTGGGGCTGTCAGATAAAAATGGCCACCTGGTTCGATGATGGCAAACCCTTGATGTACACCTATGAAGAATGCGCCGGCTATGAATACGGGCCTGAGCAGAACGTCTGTAAGACCGAGCAGCAGACCTGGTCTGGCTGCGTTGGCTCACGCCAATCGCCGCTTGATCGGCAAGTGTCGCTGTCGTCTTCGGAGCCAATCAAGGGTTTGATGAACACATGGTGCGGAAGTCCGATGAAGCGTCTGTCAAACTCAAAATCGGACCTCAAAAGCGCTATCGAAGACTTTTCGGCGATCGGCGAAACATATATGGCCCCCGGTTTGATGTGGGGATGGCGGGCTGTTTCGCCGACGGCGCCATTTAATGATGCGGCCCCAAAAACCGGGTCCGAGCGGGCTCGCAAAGTGCTGGTGCTGATGACCGACGGGATGAATACCGCATCCGCGTCCTCACCGACGCATGACGGTTGGAATCCGACAGATGCGAACGCCACGACACTGGCCGCGTGCCAGAATATCAAGGCAGATGGTATCGAGATCTATGCAATTGCCTTTGATGTGACCGATCCGACAGCACTGAATGTTCTGCAGCAGTGTTCCAGCTCAGCGATCACGCATTATTTCACTGCCCAGAACACAACATCGTTGAATGCCGCGTTCCAGCGCATTGGCGAGTCGCTGACCAAGGTGCGATTAAAAAAGTGATCGACTTCGGTTCGCTATGGACTTGCGAAAGCCCCGGCTAAAACCGCGCAGGGCCATTTCTTTTGTTTGACCTGAGTTCCATCAGTTTGGCTCTGTCGTGTTGTATGGACTCATCGATGATCAGCACGACATCGACGATTTTTGCGCTTTCAAGTGGGCTGGGTCGGGCCGGGATTGCCGTGGTGCGCGTGTCTGGGCCGCGGGCAAGTGCTGCGGTTTTAGCGCTCGCTGGTGGCTTGCCCAAGGCGCGGCGTGCGGCGTTACACGCGCTCGTCGACCCGCTTTCAAAAGCACGCCTCGATCAGGCGCTGGTGTTGTGGTTTCCCGCCCCCCAGAGCTTTACGGGTGAAGACTGCGCTGAGTTGCACGTTCATGGTGGGCGGGCGGTGGTTGCGGGTGTGTTGGCTGCGCTGGGTCGGATCGAAGGCTTGCGGCTGGCCGAACCGGGGGAGTTCACGCGGCGGGCGTTTGAAAACGGAAAGTTGGATTTGACGCAAGCTGAGGGTTTGGCGGATCTGATTGATGCCGAGACCGAGGCCCAGCGCAGCCAAGCGTTGCGCCAGATGGGCGGCGCGTTGCGTCAGGCGGCCGAGCGGTGGCGGGAGACATTGATCCGCGCCATGGCGCTGACCGAGGCTGCGATCGATTTCTCTGATGAAGCGGATGTGTCGCTGAAGGCTGTGGGGCAGGCGCGGGTACTCGCGACCGGCTTAGCCGATGAGTTGCAGGTGGTCCTCGCTGATGGGGTGCGGGGCGAAATCCTTCGTGACGGATATCCTGTTGCGATCCTTGGGCCGCCGAATGCCGGCAAGTCGTCGCTTTTGAACGCGCTCAGCCAACGCGATGTGGCCATCGTCTCAGATGAACCAGGAACGACCCGGGACGTCGTTGAGGTGCGTTTGGACCTCAGGGGGATTCCTGTTCTGTTCATGGATACGGCCGGGTTGCGCGATGCGCCAGGAAAGGTCGAGCGAGAGGGTATCCGGCGGGCGCTTGAGCGTGCTGAAACGGCCCAGTTGGTTCTGTGGGTGGTCGACGCCACGACTCCCAAGTTTCAACTGCCGGGCGAGTTGGTTGGACGGTCTGAAACAGTTTTGCGCGTGCTCAATAAGGTCGATGCGGGGCCGCGGATCGCGGGCGTCGATGCCGCGATCTCGACGGTGACAGGCGAAGGTATCGCTGAGCTGTTGGACGAGATTGCGCGGCGGGCGGCTGAAGCGACAGGGTCGGGTGAAAGCCCGCTGGTGACTCGTGCGCGGCATCGGGCGATGCTGGTTGAGACGTTGGCTGGGTGTCGGGCGTTCTTGGATGGGGATGCCGATGAGACGGAGTTGCGGGCAGAGGACCTCCGTCGAGCGGCGCATTCGCTTGGGCGGTTGACGGGTCGGGTCGATGTCGAAGAGGTGCTTGGGGAGATTTTTGGTCGGTTCTGCATCGGCAAGTGAGCGGCGAAGAGCCCGTCGGTGCATAACCTGTGTCAAGCGAGATTCTTTGTCTGTTCCAAGTTGTGGATGAATCCTAACAAGTGTCAGAATTGATTCAGGAATCCGGCGGAATCATGTTTCACGTGAAACAGTTAAGACTGTGGATGGTGCTGCACAGATTTATTCATCGATTCGAGATGTCTGTGAAACCCAGCCTCCGGCTCGCTAGGACTTGTGGGCGCAACATACTGAGATCGTCAGGACACCCGGTTTGGGTCGTCATCCTGAGCCGGAATCGTGTTTTCTGACCCTACCGGCACCTCAGGACACCCGCGATGTGCCCCAGGACATTCGCATGCGAGCTTCGGATTGATAAAAGTGGGTCTTTCAGGCATGAAAACGACCGGATTCACGTGGATTTTCTGAGGCTGCCTCGACGGCAGCTTGAATCCCTGTTGCGAGTGTCCTGCGATGTCTTCGACGATGTTTGATGTTGTGGTCGTCGGCGGCGGCCATGCCGGGTGTGAAGCTGCGGCCGCGGCCGCGCGATTTGGCGCAAAGACCGCGCTGGTCACACATAAGTTTGCGACCATCGGGGAGATGAGTTGTAACCCCGCCATCGGGGGGCTCGGCAAGGGCCACCTGGTGCGCGAGATCGATGCGCTCGATGGTTTGATGGGCCGCGTTGCCGATGCGGCTGGCATTCAGTTCCGGCTGTTGAATCGGTCGAAGGGGCCGGCTGTGCAGGGACCGCGCACCCAGGCGGACCGCAAGTTGTATCGGGAAGCGATGCAGTCGGCCGTTGGTGCGACAGACAACTTGAGTGTCATTGAAGGCGGCGTCGAGGATCTGATTGTTGCTAATGGAACTGTTTGCGGCGTGGTTTTGGGCGATGGACGGCGGATTGATTGCGGTGCGGTTGTTCTGACAACCGGCACGTTCTTGCGCGGACTCATTCATTTGGGGGAGACGAAGATCCCAGCTGGCCGTGTTGGTGATGCACCGGCGCTGGGTCTTTCAGAGCGCTTGGAGGCGTTGGGACTGCAACTCGGGCGGCTGAAAACAGGGACGCCAGCGAGGCTCGATGGCAAGACGATCGCCTGGGAAAGACTTGAAATGCAACCAGGAGATGAAAATCCTGTTCCCTTTTCGTTTCTAACCGGACGGATCAGCAACCGTCAGATCTCGTGCGGGATCACCACCACAACGGAGGCGACGCATGCGATCATTCGAGCGAGCCTGCACCGGGCGCCGATGTATTCCGGTCAGATCGAGGGGATAGGGCCGCGGTACTGTCCCTCGATCGAAGACAAGGTCGTGCGCTTTGCCGACCGGACGGGGCATCAGATTTTCCTTGAGCCCGAGGGTCTCGACGACGATACGGTGTATCCGAATGGAATTTCGACCTCGCTGCCGGCGGAGATCCAAGATGCGTTTCTGCGCACCATTCCGGGGCTCGAGCAGGTGCGCATCATCCGGCCCGGGTACGCGATTGAGTATGACTACGTCGATCCGCGCGAGCTGACGGCAGGGTTAGAGCTTAAAAAGGCGCCCGGTTTGTTCCTGGCCGGGCAGATCAACGGCAC
>JANNXS010000281.1:0-1798 GCA_031409695.1 Hyphomicrobiaceae bacterium | reverse complement strand
GCCGAAGGCGTGTCCGTCATCCGCGCGGCACGGGATCGCGGGTTGAAGGTGTTTGCGGAGACATGCCCGCAATATCTATTTCTGACGGCCGATGATCTCGACAAGCCGGGCTATGAGGGCGCGAAGTGGATGTGCTCCCCGCCACCGCGCACACACGCCGATCAGGACGCGATCTGGCAAGGGCTCGCGCTTGGCGATCTCCAGGTAATCTCGTCGGACCATGCGCCCTATCGCTATGACGCTTCGGGCAAATTCAGTGCTGGACCCAACCCGAATTTCAAACAGATCGCCAATGGCCTGCCAGGCTTGGAGGTGCGCATGCCACTGCTGTTCGATGCCATGGTGTCCAAAGGACGGCTCGGGCTGCACAAATTCGTTGAGCTGACCGCAACAGCGCCGGCGCGTTTGTACGATCTCGGCGGCCGTAAGGGCTCCATCGCCATCGGTGCCGATGCCGATCTAGTGCTCTGGGACCCGAATCGCGAGGTTACTCTGACCGACGCGATGATGCACGATCGCACGGGTTTCACGCCCTTCGCCGGCCGTCGCGTGACGGGTTGGCCTGATACCGTGCTGCGCCGCGGCGAGGTGATCGTGGCGCAGGGGAAACTTGCTGGCAAACCTGGTTCCGGTCGTTTCCTGCCGCGCGGCGGCGGCGAGGCGGCGCGCCCACGGGGGGTGCTGACGGCTGACATGGACCCAGCGCGTAACTTCGGCGCACGGCTGATCTGAGATATCAAACGTGCCAACCGACACTTCGGCGGACCAAGGCAATCGCACTGTATCGGATGGCATTCGCCTTTTGCGCGCTCGCCCTGGCTTGTTAACAACCAATCCCTGGCATTGCCTCATGCCATCTTGCTCGCCCGGGTGCCGCCGCGTTTGTCTGACGGTGTCGTTGATACAGTCGATTCGCGCACCGCGAGGTGAGAGACCAGTCCGCCATGCCGCTGCCCAACCCCGCGCGCCAGAAAGCAGCGCGCGACAAACTCTCAGCCGTGCTCGCGCATCCACCGTCGGTGTATGCGATCCACTACGCATGCCAGAGTTTTGGCGAAGCGCCTGAGGTTGGGTCGTCGTTGCGGACCATCTGCATTGCGCTCCGGCAGTTCGATACGGGGCAGGTGACGACGTTTTCCATTGCTAAGATTGCCGAACTCGCACGCATCGCGCCGCAAAACATCCCGCACTATTTGGATTATCTCGAGCGCACGATGCTCGGTGAGTTTTACGCCTTCGTGCACGGCGCGCGGGGCGCGAAATACGTACACTGGCATATGCGAGATGACCGCTTTGGTTTTGCCGCGCTCGAGCATCGCCTTGCCGTTTTGAAGGGGCGGCCGGAGATGATCCCCGATGAGCATCGGATTGATCTCGCCCGTCTTGTGCCCGATATCTATGGTGACGGTTACGTGACGGCCGGTGCGAAGTTGCAAGCGCTTGCCGAGCGCAACGGCTTTGCCATGAGCGGCTTTCTGCCAGGGGCTGCGGAGGCCGAAGCCGTGACGGCCGGTCGCTATCGCGACGTTCTCGCCTCGACGCTGACGAAAGTCCGTCTCATCGCTGAAATTGCTGAACGGACACATGCCCACACGCTTGCAACGGACGCGGGTCTCATTGCCCGCCATGGCGGTCCGTTGCGACTGACGCTGCAAAAGCTCGTCCAGAACCCTGGCTACACGCTTGCCTCGGCTGGTGCGGGTGGCTTTATCATCATGCTCAAGGCTTACGATTGGCTATTTGGCCCGGGGTGATAGCGGGCTCGTTGCGCCGCCTCAGCGCGTGCCGAAAATCGCAC
>JANNXS010000280.1:0-14203 GCA_031409695.1 Hyphomicrobiaceae bacterium | reverse complement strand
CTGGCCACAGGCTATCAAGCGCTTTGTCAGCAAAGAGAACGGAGCTGATGCCATTGTCTCGGCCGCCGCAGTAGACCCAAAGATGCCCGCCAGCACGGGCGGCGAAGATTTCGCGTTCATGCTGGAAAAAGTACCGGGCGCGATGATCATGATCGGTAATGGCATCCCGGCCGACGGCGTCGTGCATCAGGTGCATACGCCGAAGTACGACTTCAACGACGACATCATCCCCTACGGCGTCGCCTACTGGGTCGAACTGGTCAACACAGAGTTGCGGCCCCAGGCCTCCTGAGATCAGGGCTGAGTTGTTGGCCTGAAATGATGTCCCTGAGTGGCCAAACACATGCGCACTTCATCACCTTGGGTTTATCACCCTGGGTTTTCGTGATTGCTATGGTAGTTTGCGCTTTCTTCCTTGTAGCCCAGGGTATCCGTTGCGCGTTGTTATCGAAAACATCATCCTGTTTCTGCTGCCGGCCATTTTGTACCTTGGGTACATGGTGCTGATCCGCCGCACGGGGCAGTCACCACGACAAATCATGGACGACGCGCCGCTGCTCATGTTGTTCATTGGCGGCATCGCTCTGATCGGGGCGACGTTGCTGCTCTTTGGCGTGCGCGGCGCCGAGGATGAGGGGCGCGCTGGCCAAGCCTATGAACCGTCTGTGTATAAAGACGGGAAACTGATCCCTGGCCGGGTCAAATAGGCGCTCACGCTGGGGCTGCCTTTTTTCGCCCCCGGAGCCGGTCAGCCAACGTTAGCAGGGCTGGCAAGAACACGAGATCGCCGACCAGCGAGGCGAGCAAGGCTGTTGCACACACGATCCCGAACGTGCGCAGTGATGGCAGATCCGAGAGCATCGTGACGCCGAGGCCGAGCGTCAACACGATGGTGGTCAAAACAATCGCCGGGCCAACTAGAACACGCGCGCGCCGGATCGCCTCGCCCAGGGGTTCGCCCGGCTGCTCTTCAAGCCGCAATCGGTTGAGGAAGTGAATGAGGCTATCGATGCCGACACCAAATATCACGATCATCGCGATCGCACTTGAGAACTCCAGTCCGTCCGACGCAAACCGAAGCACAGCGCCAGCGGCCAGCACTGGGAACAAGGCGGGGATTACGCTGATCAGCGCGCGGCTCCACGAGCGCAGGGCAAGACCGATCAACAGACACACAATTGCGACTTCGTAGGGCAGTGTGCTCTTCAGCTGGGTGATCATCACGGCGCTGCTGCGGGCGGCCACCACCGGCAGACCCGTGACTGCCACGTCGAAACCGGGATGCGCGAGCCGTACCCGATCCAGTGCCTTATCGATCCGGTCAACAATCGGCACAATCTGGCTGGCATCGATGTCGGGGAGACGCCCCGTGATCAGCAACCGGTCTTCTTCTTTGGTGATGAAGCGGCGCACCAGATGCTCCGGCAACAGGCCGAGATAGCGCTTCACAGCCTCGGGGCTGCCCTCGCCGGCAGCCGTCAGCCACCGCCGCAAGCTGTCGAGGGACCAGACATTGCCGAGCCCAGCCTCCGTCTCGAGCACGGCGTGGGCCTCAGCCGTCACAGCCAAGACCCTCGGGTCGTTGATGGCTTTCTTGTCGCTCCAGCTGATCATGACATGAACCGGGTTGCCGCCGGTCAGTTTGCGATCCAGCTGCGAAGTTGCGGCCACCGCCTGCTCGCGGTCGGGCACTTGATCGGCGAGCCGATAGCGGGGCTGCAACGACGCGTGCGCGGCAAAGCAAAGCGCAAATAGCGCGAGGCCGCCGACAGCGAATGGCACGGGACGGTACAGCACTGTATCGACGATGCGTCCTATGAGACCACCGAGCCAGGCAATCGCCTTGTCGCCGGGCGCAGGCCCAGTGTTGGCGCGCGCGCGTAGGAGAGCCAGACCGAACACGGGCAGGCTGAGCAGGACGACGATGAGCGATACGCCCGTCGCAAGCGCTCCAGCCAAGCCGAAGGTGTAGACGAGGGCTGACGGCGAGGTCATCAAGGCGAGAAACGACAGCAACGCCGCCCCGTGCGCGAGCACGCAAGCGGGGCCGACGATCGCCACGGCGAAGCGGATGGCGGTTGGCACGTCGTCGCCCTTGGCCAGCCGATCACGAATGGCGCCGATCAGCTGCATACTATCGGCAAAGCCCATGACCATGACGAGCGGCGTCATGATGTTCAGGAACAGATTGAGCTTGATGCCCATCCAACCGAGCATCCCAAGCGACCAAATGACACCGAGGATCGGCGGCAAAGAGGCCATGGCGACGAAGGCAAAACTGCGGAAGAACAAAAATGCGATGACGATACCCGTGCCGAGCCCGAGGCCATTGTAGAGGATCTGGTCACGCTCAATGGCGTTCTTGATTTCCTGCTTCATCACAGGCGCGCCGGTAAGCTGCACGCTCAAACCGGCCGGCTTCAGCCCTGCTTCTGCGGCTTTGCGGATGCCAGCGAGGATCGCTTTGCCATTGCCCTGATTGATCGCCTCGCGATCCAATGCGATGACGCCGAGGGCGAGCGTGCCATCATCGGACAGGAACTTGCCGCGCACGATTTCGTTGCTGCGCAGGTTTTTGATTGTCGCTGCATACGCCGGTTCACCTTCCGGCAACTGGTCTGGGACGATGGGGGCCGCATAGCCCCTCGCATCTGGCGCGCTGCGTGCCGACAACATCGACACCAGGCCATCGACGCCCTCCGCCAGCTGCAGGTCAACCATTGTGTCGCGAAACGCCGTCAACGCTTTGCGGGCGAGCAAGTCCTGGCCCTCAACGACGATCAACACATCGTATTCGTTTGAGGGAAAGCGGCGGTCGATTTCTTCAAATCGCTTGAATTCGATCGAATTGGTGCGGAACAGCTCCGACAGGCTATCGTCGGATTTGAGGCGCAACAGCCCGAAGACCGCGAGCGTCGTGACGGCGGCGAGCGCGAGCGCCGTGATCCACGGTGCTGCCAACGATAAAAAGCCGAGCCGCTCGATGCCAAAGGCGAACAGCGGCTTCTCATGGCTCGTCACGGGACCGGTCTGAATGGCGCACCTTATTGTTACGTCGCAGCGGGAGGCATGCGATCGCCCTATCTGATCCCTGGAAATGCGCGGTCTGCAGGGTAATGGTCAAGGAGGACAAAGACACTTCGGCGTCATTTCTTCAGGCGATGACGTCTCAGGGCAATGTTACCCCCGGGCAACAGTCACTTCGTTCCGTCATCCCGCGAGTATGAACGCGTGCTGCATGGACCATTCAGGTTCACGTCAAGCTGGCTTGGCTATAGCACTGTTAAGTCCGCTGGTTTTGATCGGCGCGGGTACGGGACCTCGAACGTTCCCGATGAGATCTCACGTAGTACCGACGGGCCGAGGGGACCGCATTCCATGACATTTTCAAACGTCTCCAGCGCAGTGGACCAATCGTTGTCGAAGGCGAAGACAATCATAGTGGCCGTGACGATCGCAGCTGGCATGTTTGCCTCTGAAGCCGCTCTGTTTGCGACGGCCGCCAAGGCTGACCCAAACCGTCAACGCAGCTACGGCGTTCATCGCCCATCAGCCCCGCGCCATTTTGACCCCCGTCCGACCTATGAGCCGCGCCACGATCGTCGCGAGTATCATCGGGACCGTAACGGTGATGCGGTTGCGGCAACTGTTCTTGGCATCGGCGCCCTGATCATTGGCGCGGCTATGGCCGACGCGGCCCGCCGCAGCGGCAATCACCGCTCCAAACGTCACAACGATTGAGCTTTTTGACCTTCTTGCAAGCGGCGCTTCGCGTGGCATGTTTGCCGCAGTCGGGTCGCCGTTTTTTTCTGCCGCCCGGTTCTGGACCCCGTGAGCCATAAAGGTGCCGCAGTGGACGTGAAACGCTTGCTATGAAGCGCCCGTGGGACCGAGGGCCACCGATGGACCCGTGGGGTGACGCGTGTAGCTAGGCGTATCCAGTCTGGCGTATCCAGTCTGGCGCGTTCAGTAAGACGGCGGAGAGGCAGTGCGTGCGGCGTTCGGGCGGGGCAGACGGCGCGTGGGCGCCAGGGGCAGACGGCGCGTGGGCGCCGGGGGCCGCGCGGCGCAGGCTTGCGGCTCAACGCCTGCTGGTAACGCTGGTCACCACACTGGCTGTCTTCATGACAGCCCTGTTGGGCACGTCTGCATTGGCTGACGGCGAGCAAATGCTGTTGCCCTTTCAATGCACAATCGATCGCGGCCGGATTGTTTTGACCCCCTCGGCAGAGCGCGCCTACAGGTTGGCCGGGCCCCGCGCTTCGCATGCATTTACGGCCTGTGCGCCCGCGAACCCGAACCGCTGTCGGACGTGGCAAATCCATAAATTCGACTTTGCCTGTGCGGGACAGCGCGTGCCATGGCTGACGGTTGCTGGCGCAATGCTGGAGCGCATGGCACAGCGAGGCCGCATTGAAAATGGCCGTTTGATGTTGCGGCTTGGGCCAGAGTGGCAACGGCGCGCGGTTGTTCCGGTCGGCTTTCGCCATCCCTTTAACGATGCAGAGCAGCTGCTGGCCTTCCCCGCTGGCTTTGCACCGGCGCTCGGCAGCAGCGTTCGTTTTGTTGGTTCATCAGGCCCTCAGCCGACCGTTGTTGATGCCAAGCCAGAACTGAAGCCAGAGGCAGTAAAACAAGAGGCCACGAGGCCGGAAGCTACAAGGCCAGAGGCCATCAGAACTGAACCGAAATTGGCTAGAACCGAGCCTCGTTCGGGGCCGTCTCAGCCGCCGCCGACAAGCAAATCACGTGACCCAGGGATCAGTGAGGGCTGGGGGGCGACCGTGACACCGGCAACGTCGTTGGCCGCGGTCGAGACTGCTGCAGGTACATTTATGCTGCAGCGTGGCCTGGTCGGCTTTGCCCTCGTGCTAGCGGCTTGGGGCGGCCTTTTGTGGGTCCGGCGTCGCACGCCGTCGCAAACAGCCGCCGCACCCCATAGCGAGGACGGGTTGCGTTCGCCGACCCCCGGCGCATCAGCCACATCCACCTCCCCCTCGTCCAACTCACCCGACGACGCTGCTTTGTGCGCGGAGTTGGTTGCCCGGGCGGTCAATCTACATCAGGCCGCGCGGGAAGCCGTTGGCGCGCTGCCGAACCTGAACTTGCGCGAGATCCTCACCAACGATCTGGCGGCCGTCCAACGGTGCCTTTTGTCAGCGGAACTGACAACTAACGTCGCCGAAGAGCGCTGGGACGTCGTCAAACCCGCTCTGAGCAAAGCCTTAGCTGACCTGGAGCGCATCGCACGCATCATCTCGGGTGTTCTGTCGAGCCAACCCGTCGCGGGCCAGCCCATGACAGGACCGTCCCCTGTTCAAGGCATTGAGACTGTCGCGCCGTTGGTTCTAAGGTGTTCGGTCCCCGAAACCACCCACGAGGCGTTTGAGATGCTCGGCGTCAATCCCGAGGCGAGCCGCACCGTCGTCAAAAAGGTGGTCGACGGCTTGCGCCAAAGTTGGCATCCCGATCATGCCCGCGACGCCGAGGATCGTGCGCGTCGAGACGAGCGCATGAAGCAGATCAACATTGCCTGGGACTTGATCCGCACAGCGCGCGAGCGCGAAACCACTGAGACAGAGCAGGCAGCGTGACGCGCTGATCAAACAGCGATGTTGCCGGTCAGCGTCATGTGCCGCGGTGCGTTGCCATTAATCAGATCGGTACCGACGGGCTGGGCCAAGTTCATGGCGCGGATGGCGCCTTCCCGGTGGCCTGAGATCATGTTCTGCGCGATCACGCACTGGCCGGCGGCTCCATTGCCAGTAATCGCGATACCAATGCGCGCACGCCGAATGAGATTGCCCGTCGCGATCACCTCACGCATGTGGCGGCCCCAGCCGATCATAAGGCCGCAGGTCGGTGCGTTCTCAATGACGTTGTTTGAGACTACGGCATCGGCCTCAACGCAGATGCCCTCGCCGCGCTTGTCGACGGGCTCGTGCTCCCGCCGCATCAGATTGCGCACGAGATTACCTTGGATGACTGCAAGCCGACCACCGTTGTTGAAATTGGTCACAACGATGCCGGTCGCCGCCGTGTCGACGATGTTGCTTGTAATGAGCGCACCTTCAAATCCGGCCGCGCCTGCGCGCTCGTCTGCAGCCTCCGCATAGAGCGCGACTTCGCCGATCCGCTCACAGCTGTTGGCCGTCATTTGAACGTTGCCCGCCTCGTTGGCGCGAATGGCTGAGTAGGCGCAGTCTGTGATACGATTGTTGGCGATCGACACGCGGCCGGCCCGATAGACGCCGACGCCGTTGCCATATTGGCCCGTGCCGCCAGACACATTGGTGATGCCGGAGATCCGGTTGAAGGCAACGATGGTTCCATCTTCGCCGTGCTTTGAGCGCCAAATCAGGACGCCATTGTCGCCAGCCGTTTCGATCGTGTTGTGCGAGATTTCAAGGCCCGCTGCATCCAAGCTCAAGAGGGCCGAGGCGCGTGATTTAACGATCCGACAACCGGTTACGCGCCCGGAGACGCGGTCCAGCCGAATGGCGATTTTGCCGGCTTGATGGAGCGTTAGGTCCGTTAAATGTGCATCCGTGCAACCGGTGAGTGTGATCAGGCCCTCAGCCACGGGCAGCATGGCACCCTCGAATGTTAACTCCGTCAGGCGGATGCCAGCTGCATCTCGCGCCGTCAGCAGCGCGCCGCCGCCCCCGTAAGACAGCGTCGCCCCAGCTCCAGAAATACGCGACCCCGGCCTAAGTTGCAGGTTGCTCACCGTGTAGGTGCCGGGCGGCAGGACGAGTGTCGCCCCGCGCGTGGCTGCATCGTCGATTGCGGCCTGCAACTTGCGGGACTGATCCTCCCGGTTCGCGGGATCGAGGCCGAAAGTACCAGACGCCTGCTGATCGCGCCGCGGCACAGGCGCTGTCACGGGCGCCTTAGAGTCAGCCGTCGTGGTCAATCCTGCGGCCGCCAGCAGGGCCAAGGGCAAAGCAAATCGACGGCCATGATCGATGGTCATAATATGTCCCGCCTACGCCAACACGCAGTCTGCGTTGCAAACGCGTTGAAAGCGCAGTCAAAGCGCTTTGGAAGTGCCTTGCAAACTTCATGCAATACGGGTGGAACAAACCATGTCGGTGTCATGTGGCGCTGGGATTGCCGGACTGTGTTCTCGATCGAAATCCATGGATAGTTTTGGCCGTGCCTGATCTGGAGCCTGCATCTTAGCGTTGACAAGAGTGCTGGCCGACGTGCCGTTCTGGCCTCTTCTGCGCAAGGGGTCCTCCCCACTTACGGTGCGTCGGCTGGCCCCTGCGTGGTCGGCCCACTAATCCAATACGTCCGCGCGGTCGCAGCCGCGCCTCGCCACTGCGGCCAACAGTTGCCTTGACGCATGCGTCAGTGCCCTCCTAATCGGTTGCTCACGATTTCGAGGGTTTCGAAGATGGCGGCTGACACTCTTACCCCACGCGACGCATTGCCCCAACGCGACCCACTGCCCCCACGCGAAGCGATGGAATTTGACGTCGTTATTGTTGGCGGCGGGCCAGCCGGTCTTGCGACGGCGATCCGGCTGAAACAGCTGGCGGCTGAAAAGGGTCAAGAGATCTCGGTCGTCCTGTTGGAAAAGGGCTCGGAGATCGGCGCGCACATTCTATCAGGCGCGGTCATCGATCCTGTTGGCCTGAACAAACTCATACCCGATTGGAAAGCCAAGGGCTGCCCGCTCGAAACCGAGGTGGTCGATGACCGATTTTACGTGCTTGGCGCCGCCGGAGTTTTGCGGTTGCCCAATTTCGCCATGCCGCCGTTGATGAGCAACCACGGTAATTACGTCGGCTCGCTCGGAGCGGTTTGCAGATGGCTCGGCGAGCAGGCTGCTGAACTCGGTGTCGAGGTCTATCCAGGCTTCGCTGCCGCCGAAGTGCTCTATGATGAGGCAAGTTCCGTCGTCGGCGTTGCCACAGGCGATATGGGCATTGGAAAGGATGGCAAACCGACCGACCGCTACACGCGCGGCATGGAATTGCGCGGCAAATACACAATCATTTCGGAGGGCGTGCGCGGCTCGCTCGCCAAGCAATTGATTGCCAAGTTTGACCTCGACAGAAATTGCGATCCGCAAAAACACGGCATCGGCCTGAAGGAACTTTGGGAGGTCAAGCCCGAGCACCATAAACCCGGCCTCGTGCAACACTCGTTTGGCTGGCCGCTCGACGCAAAAACCGGCGGCGGCTCGTTTCTGTATCACTATGGCGAGAACCTCGTGTCGGTCGGCTTCGTCGTGCACTTGAACTACGCAAACCCCTATCTTTCGCCGTTCGACGAGTTCCAGCGCTTCAAAACCCATGATCTCGTGTCGAAGACCTTTGAGGGCGGCAAGCGCATTGCCTATGGCGCGCGCGCCATCACCGAGGGTGGCTGGCAATCGGTCCCCAAGCTTGTGTTTCCTGGCGGTCTGCTGACGGGTTGCTCGGCTGGCTTTGTGAACGTGCCGCGTATCAAGGGCAGTCACAACGCTATTCTGTCGGGCATCCATGCAGCCGACGCCGCGTTTGATGCGCTGGTCGCTGGCCGCGCCCATGATCGGTTGGACGCCTATGAAGTGGCCGTCCGCACCGGCCCGATTGCCAAGGACTTGAAGCGCGTGCGTAACGTCAAGCCGCTGTGGTCGCGCTTTGGCACCTACGCCGGTGTGATCATGGGCGCCATCGATATGTGGGCGAACACGATCATCTCAGGCGTTGGTTTTGGCTACACATTGAAGCATAAAAAGTCGGACGCGGCCTCGACTGGCAAAGCGAGCCATTACGAACCGATCGAATATCCAAAGCCCGATGGCGTGCTGACCTTTGATCGCCTGACCAGCGTGGCTTTTTCGGGCACCAACCACGAGGAGGATCAGCCCGCGCACCTGCGTCTGGCGGATGCGCATATTCCCGTGGCCGTCAACCTGCCCGAGTATGCCGAGCCCGCGCAACGCTATTGTCCGGCCGGCGTCTATGAGATCGTGCAAGAGCCTACCGGCCCGCGCTTCCAGATCAACGCCCAGAACTGCGTCCACTGCAAAACCTGCGACATCAAGGATCCCAGCCAGAATATCACCTGGGTTGTGCCCGAAGGCGGCGGCGGGCCCAATTATCCGGGCATGTGAACTCTGTCAGCGCCGCGGCATCGACATGCGCCGCCTTCACCGCAAGCATGCAGGCGGCGGCAGGCCCAATTATCCGGGCATGTGAACTCTGTCAGCGCCGACAGTCGCGACGACAAAGGGTGACGAAACTGCCATCGGCGGCATTGAGGTGCCGCCGTTCGGGTTCGAACCGATGGCAACCATGTAGTTCCATCAGCATTCGTCGCGGCATGTCGTTGCTTGTCTAACTTCGCGCGAGGCGGCCGGCTCGCGCAAACAAAGTAGCCCCGGCGACAAGGGGAACGCGCAAGAGCTCGACATTGGGAAAATGTACTCCTGCGCTGCATTCGCCGGGGTCGGCCTTTCGCGCCTTCCGGCCGGCTCCTCACAGAGGAGTCGGAAGGCGCAATCAAGAAAGTCGCGACGACGAGGTTTAAGCGAAACGTTCCTGCTCTATCCACTGAGCTACGGGCCCATACCTCGTTGAGGAAGATGGTGGGCCCGGTGGGATTCGAACCCACGACCTGGTCGTTAACAGCGATGTAGTTCCGCCTGCATTCGTCGCGTTTTCCTTGGTTGCGCCTTCCTATTCCCTTGCAGGGAGCCGGCCGGAAGGCGCGGCAGTGGCATCAGGCTGGGAAGACGCGCGGCGCGGGCCGCAAGCGGCTGGCTGTGCGAAAACCCATATCCGCAACGCGCCCTGTGGCGGGGGCATGTCGCGAAATTTCAACGTCTGTTGAAGAACGTGCGGAGGGCCGCGCGTCTTCCAGGCCTGTGCAAACAAGAAAGTCCTGGCGACGAGGTCTGTGGTGCGAGATCTTACAAGTTAAGTGTAATCCCACTGGGCATTCGCCGGGCTGTTCGATGTCTATTCTAGCGACAAAAGTGACGAAACGTGAGCTGCCGATAACGATGGGTCGGCCGCGTTTTCCAGACGCGACGCTCTTTGGAGGATGTAGTCCCGTCGGCATTCGCCAGTCTTGGTGGCGCATGGCGACTCCTCTGCGAGGAGCCGGCCGCCATGCGCGATGTCGTGTCCCTCTCCCCGCAGAAGGGCGGGGAGAGGGAGAAGGGTTACACTTCAATCGCCTCGATCGCGGCGACCCAGTGCTTTGCGCCTCGTTCGCCAGAGGCGAACGAGGCCATGACCTCGAATACGGCGTCCGAGAAGCCGCCGACGTTGAGGATATCCCCGCTATCAGGCGCCTGGGTCGTGCCGTTCGGCTGGATGTCGATGCAGACGAGCTTGGCCCCGGGGTTCCGGCGCTTCAGCTTGGTCCACTCGGCCATCAGGCCCGTGTTGCGAGAACCCGTCGCGTCGACCCAGGACTCGTTATCCGAGATGAACACCACGAGATCAGCCTTCGCGCTTTCCTTATTCAGGAGTGCGAGGGGAGCTGAACAGTTCGTTCCACCCCCGCCGATGGCCGCCAGCTTGGCCGCGTTGGTCATAACCGAATCGCGCCCATTGAGGCGCAATTCGACCACGTCCTGCTCGAACGGCAGCACGCGAGCGCCACGGTTCACGCGCAGGATGGCGGCCGCGACCAGCGCCGCCACGTCGATGCAGCGGACCGACGTTGTCGCACCCTTGCGGTGCCCCGTAACGGGCGACTGCATGGAGCCAGAGACATCCGGGCACACAATCACGCGACCAGCGATTTCCGGCACGTTTTGCAACGCAACCTCCATTGCATCCTGCAGAGCCTCGCGGACCTGCAGCGGCACGTTCTCGCCCGCCGCCTTGTGAGCGGCCATCAACTGGTAGGGCAGCACGCGCGCCTTACGGATCGCGTCCTTGTCCACCAGCCGCTTGGCGACCATGTCCGCCACGCCGTCGATCTCGAACGCACCCTGACGGGCGAAGGTGTTCAAGTTCATACGCAACATCTGCCAGCCACCGTTGCGAGCGATTTCAGCCCACTGCTTCGGCTGCAACTCCAGCGCGGTCAGCATCTGGAACGGCACGTCCGGAACGGTCTTCGTGTCGCCACGCTTGAACGCTTCGAACTGGCGGATGCGCTCTGGCAGAACCTTGACGTCGTGCGGCTTGCCGATCAGCCAGGCATAGAGTGCCGTGCGTTCGGGACCAGACGGAGCCGGGTGCACCATCTTGATCACATCGGCGAGCGATGGCGATTGACCAACGGCTGCGCCAAGCAAACGATCGATGGACGCTTCCGCAATCCAGGCCTCGACCATCCGCTTCGGACGTGTGCCGAGCGACTTACGCCCGACCGCACCCGAGCGCATGATTTGCACGAACGTGCGCAGCATACGGCCATTGTCCACGACGCGTGGGAAAGCGCGGGCAAACAGCACGCTATCCTTGGTCGAGAGAGCCGCCAGCAACAGCGCCGGTACGTCCTTCATGTGGCCCTTCTGGCGTGCGTAGATCGCGGCCTGCGCGAGAAACTTCGGCTCGACCTGTTCGATCGTGGCAAGGATCTCGGCCAGCTGCATCTCAGCCGTCGCGTAAAACGTCGGCTGAACCGTGCCCGTCATGGCCGCCTGTGCGAGCCGGTGCTTCGGGCCGAAGGCATGGGCGGGGGCGCCGGCCTGATTGGTCGTATCCGGACGGGGCATGAGCTTGCCGCGGATCGAGGCGAAGAGGGACTGGTTGGCCATGACTGCATCTCCGGGTTTGGAGCTAGGGAAGATGCAGGTATAAGTGCAGCCAGCGTGCCAAAGTGAATTTGGCTTATCTTGAATTGAGATAAGTTGTTGATTTACATAGTTTAAATGATAGATTTTCTGGCAAGCAGGCGAGCCTATGAATAGGAAAAACATATCCTATAAGATCTTAGTTTATCCATACGGATAATGTGGGTGCGAGATGACGATTTCGCCACATACGCTACTCCAACATCTTGCCCGCGATCTCGGTGCAATCCCGCGACAGGCCGCGGCTACGGAGGAGCTTTGAAACTGCGGCGCGCGCCAACTTGCGACGGCCGGGCTCAAGCGAGCGCCAGGACCGGAAGACGCCGAGCAAGCGGGCGGCCGTCTGCGGGTTGATGGCGTCGATGTCTTTAACGTGGGCCGCGATGTAGTCGTAGCCAGCGCCGTCGGCGCGATTGAACTGCACCGGGTTGAGGGTCGCGAAGTTGATGAGCAGGGCGCGCACTTTGTTGGGGTTCGAAAGCGTGAACAACGGATGATGTGACAGCGTCTCGACGACGCCGAGGGTGTCGTCGCCGGGTGCCACAGCCTGCGTCTTGAACCACTGGTCGATGACGATATGATCGTCCTTCCAGCGGTCATAAAAGCTCGCCAACGCCTTCTTCCGGGAGTTGCCCGTGGCGGTCGCGAGGAGCGCCAGTGCATCGATCTCGTCGGTTGCGGTCTTGGCGCCGTCAAAATGCGCAACCACACGAGCCGTGTCCGTCGACGTGCCGCGGGCAAACAACAACGCGAGCACGCGATTGCGTAGTGCGCGCCGTCCAGCCTGCGTTGCATCGGGCGAGAAACGCCCTTTTGGTGCCAGCGCGTCGTAGATCGTTACGAGGTCCGCACCGAGAGTTGTCGCGATCTGTTTCTCGAGCCAAGTCGACGCCGCATGCACCAGCGACGGATCGATGTCGGTGCGGACCAGACCCCAAACCTCAGCTGACGTCGGCAGCGCCAGCAGTTGCGCCCGGAAGGCTGGATCAAGTTTCTTGTTGTTCAACGAAGCCGTCAGCGCTGCCAGGAATGCCTTAGGTTTCGCAGGCCGCTTACCGGCTTTGATCTCCGCCATGGCGTCGAGCAAAATGCGCCCCGCATAGTCTTGCCCGGCCTGCCAGCGATTGGTTGTATCGCTGTCGTGCCCCATCAAATGCGCGAGATCGGCGTCGCTGAGGTCAAATGTAAGGCGTACGGGCGCTGAAAACCCGCGCAGCACAGAGGGAACCGGACGTTCTTTCAGCCCAGAAAAGCGGAACACCTGCCGCGCCTCGACCAGTTCCAACACGCCGTCAGAGGCGACGTCATTGGAATAATTTATCAGCGGCAGCTCGCGCCCCTTGGCGTCCAGCAAGCCAATCCGCACAGGTATGTGCATCGGCTGCTTTTCAGGCTGGCCGGGTGTCGCGGCGAGCGACTGCGTCAGCACGAGTTCCGCCGTGCGCGTCTTGGGGTCATGCTTGAAGGTGCAATGGACCTCAGGCGTCCCGGCTTGTTTGTACCAGAGCATGAACTGCGACAGATCTCGCTTCGAGGTCTGGGCAAAGCACGTGACGAATTGTTCAACTGTTGCGGCATCCCCATCATGGCGCTTGATGTAGAGATCCATTCCAACACGGAAGGCCTCAGGCCCAAGCAAGGTCGCGAGCATGCGCACGATTTCGGCGCCTTTGTCGTAGACCGTCGACGTGTAAAAGTTGTTGATCTCGATATACTGCTCGGGCCGCACAGGATGCGCCAGCGGGCCAGCGTCCTCCGGAAACTGACGGTTGCGCAAGGTGATGACGTCGTCGATGCGCTTGATGGCGCGGGACCGCATGTCGGAGGTGAACTCCTGGTCCCGATACACCGTCAGCCCCTCTTTCAAACACAGCTGGAACCAGTCGCGGCAGGTGATGCGGTTACCCGTCCAATTGTGGAAATACTCGTGGGCGATGACGCGCTCGATGTCGGCGTAGTTGCGATCGGTCGCGGTCTCGGGGCTGGCGAGAACGAGGCGATCGTTAAAGACGTTCAGCCCCTTGTTCTCCATTGCGCCCATGTTGAAGTCCGACACAGCAACGATGTTGAACACGTCCAAATCATATTCGAGGCCGAAGCGCTCTTCGTCCCATCGCATGGAGCGCTTGAGCGAATCCATAGCCCAGGCACACTGACTTTCCTTGCCCGGCTCGACATAGATGCGCAGGTCGACCTCACGTCCGCTCTGTGTCGTTAAGGTCGAGGCGAACGATGTCAGATTGCCGCCGACGAGGGCAAACAGGTAGCTCGGCTTAGGATGAGGGTCATGCCATATCGCGTAGTGGCGGTTGGCGGTCTTGGCCGTGCCGCGTTCGGTCGGGTTGCCATTGGACAGCAGCACGCCAGCTGCGTCCCGGTCGGCTTCGAGGCGCACCGTATATGTCGAAAGCACGTCGGGGCGGTCGAGGAAGTATGTGATGCGGCGGA
>JANNXS010000279.1:0-3163 GCA_031409695.1 Hyphomicrobiaceae bacterium | reverse complement strand
CGCCGCGGCTTCGCCGCAACTGATGCTTTGTCTTGCTGCGATGGTGTTCCGCTCGACAGTCGTTTGAGCGTTCCCCGTGCGTCCTGTTTGCGTCGCTGGCCAAGACGGCCGGACACCGCTTCGCGTCCTTCAACAAGGTTCAGCGCAGCGCTGCCCGTCGGCTCCGGCTTCAAGCCGCCGTGCGCGCATCTTTGCGACGTCGACGTCGGCTCGATCATAGGAGAAGTAATCCATGTCGTGGAACGACGAACGCGTCGAATCCCTGAAGAAGCTTTGGCAAGAGGGCCTGAGTGCCAGCCAGATCGCCAGCCGCATCGGCGGCGTTACGCGCAACGCGGTGATTGGCAAAGTCCATCGACTAGGTCTCGCCGGCCGTGCGACTACGAGCCGGATGAAGTCTCACCGGCCGCGCCGCATTAATATGGCGGCGAAACCGATGCGACCGCAACAGCAACGGCCGCAGCGCCCTGTGGCGAGCGGCAACCCTGCGTTCCGTGACCTGTATCGGCCCGACTCCGAGGCCTATGTGCCGCCCGCCGAGGAGATGGTGATCCCGCTCGCCGAACGTAAATACATCGCGACTTTAACCGATAGCTGCTGTCGTTGGCCAATCGGCGATCCGCAGCATGAAGAGTTCCACTTCTGCGGCAAGACGAAAGTCGCGGGCCTCCCTTATTGCGATGTTCACGCACGTCGCGCATTCCAGCCGCCACAGGCCCGTCGTCGTGATCAGACGCCGCCCGTGTACAAGTTGACGCTTCCGTCGCCGGTGCCGGACAAGGAATCTGTGTAGTCCATAAGATCAAAGGCGCGGCGCGATACGGGAAACCGCGCCGCGACTTTATCGTCGGCCAAGGCCAGATCTATTGCGGCATCGGCCGCGGCCCGGCGTTTGGGCGCTGAGCCCACAATGCCTGTCCCATGAACCAGAGTGTTGAAGGCCATCGCCGGTCGCTCATCGGCGCGCGGTTTCTAGGAGCATGCATGGCGCATTTTCTTGCTGTTGCGAACCGCAAAGGCGGTGTCGGAAAATCCACGCTATCTGTCATGCTTGCACAGTCCCTGGCCGTTTGGGGCGGGAAACGTGTGCTTGTTCTTGACCTCGACAGCCAATGCAACGCTTCGCTGATCCTCATCGGCGGCCAAGGGTGGAGCAATGCACGCAAGGCGCAAAAGACGATTGCCGATTACTTCTATGATTTGTTTGAAGGTATCCCGGCTCAGGCACGCGACTACCTGATCCCGAATGTCGGCGACGTCTCAGACGCCGGCGGCAAGGCGCCACGGCTGGCGCTCCTGCCAGGCTCGCTGCTGCTGGAAGACATTCAGGGTGAGCTGTATCTTAAGCAGGCGTCGTCCTCGCACATTCCAAGTGTCGTTGCCTCACGTGTGCGCGGCCGCATTGAACAACTGCTGCGCCGCTTCGGTGGGTCCTTCGACCATGTCATCATGGATTGCGCACCGGGGCTTTCATTTGCGGCCCTTGCGGCGCTCCACACAGCTGACCGTGTGCTGGTGCCGTTCCGTCCTGATTACGTGTCACAGCTTGCCGTCGACAGGATTGCGCTGTTGATCGAGGACGAAATGACCATCGAAAACCTCAGTGAAAAGCCATTCAACCAGCGCAAATACGCCTGCGTTGCGAACAGTGTGCGCACCACGGGCAAGGATCGCGTGCTGATCGAGGAAATTGGTTTGCTGCATCCGATCCTTGAAGCTCAAATCCCGCACTCGGAGGCCATCGCCAATGCCTTTGACTGGGAACCACGCCTCAAGAGCATCGACCAGAAGTATGGCGTCGGCGTGCCTGATCTTCGTCGCCTGTATGAGGAAATCGTGCCCTGGCTTGCGGCGCCCGTTGCGCCGCTGGCGAAATCGGCCTGAGCACACCCATGGTTCGCCAAACAAAGCCATTGTCCGGCGGAGCTAAGGACAAATTCCTTCGCGGCCTTGTGAACGCGACTGACGGTGTGCCCGAGGGCGCGCGCGTAAGTCTGTCCACCGCGTTGACGCAGGCGATCACGGAGGTCCGGGTCCGCCGCGAGGCCTACGAGCGGGTGCGAGATCAACCAGAGCTCGTCCTGGCCGCTCCAAGCCCGAGAGCAACACTGACGGCGCCCCCTTTTCTTGAACCGGTCGTGGCATTGACGCCGACCGCGTTTGACCCGTTTGCATTTAGCGTTGTGGCTGTTTTGACCAAAAAGGGAAAACAAGCGCTGCTTGAGGCACTAGGCGGGATTGAAAGCGTCGACAACTTACGACGCATTGGCGACGCGCAACACTTGGCGCTCGACCCGGCGCTTGTGGCGGCAGTCGATCTGCGAGCCGCAATTGTCTCAGGCGCGGAGCAACGCATTGCGGAACGAAAGGCTGCCGCAAGTTAGCGGCGTCGTTCTTGCCGACACGACGATCTTGGACGATGCGCGTGTCACTGTCGTTGAAGAGGTGTGATGTTCAGCTGGCTCATGAGGTTGGAGCAAGATCACGGCGGCGCAATACCCCCTAGCCTTACGGCTCCGCTTATCCTAGCCTTCGCCAGTCAAACGACCCGAGGGCTTCCATGATCCACGTCGTCGCCGTCATTACGACAAAACCTGGCATGCGCACGGATGTACTGTCCGCATTCCACGCCAACATGCCGGCGGTCCATGCCGAAGATGGCTGCATTGAGTATCAGCCGGTGGTCGATGCGGACGGGTTTGGGGCGTTCCAGACCAAGATCGGCGCGGATACTTTTGTGGTCATCGAAAAGTGGCGCGACGCGGCTGCCTTGAAGGCCCATGCCGTGGCGCCGCATATGGCTGCTTATGGGGCGAAGGTGAAAGACATGCTCGCCAATCGCGTCATTCACGTCCTGGCCAAAGGCTGACCGTTCATGCGCGTTGTGGCCATGCACGAAGTGGCGCTCGCGTGGATCTGTTTGCTGCTGCTTACGGTGCCGAGTGTGGCGGTTGAACCGGAAACTGTGACTTTCACAGGGCCATCCGGTGTGACGTTGAAGGCGCTGTACTATCGCCCGTCTGTCAGTGGCCCGTCTGTCAGTGGCCTGTCTGTCAGTGGCCCGTCCTTCAGTGCCCCGCGGCCCGTGGTGATCGCCCTGCATGGGTGTGGCGGCAACATGCGTGCCGATGGCAGCCGTTTGACCGCCCGCGTACCAGATTGG
>JANNXS010000278.1:0-24167 GCA_031409695.1 Hyphomicrobiaceae bacterium | reverse complement strand
CGCCCTTGCAGCCGTCGTCATGTCGATCGCGCTTGGCATCCCGCTCGGCCTCTACGCCGGCCTCTACCCTGAGCGCTTTGGCTCGAAGGCCATTATGGCCGGCTCGATCTTCGGCTTTTCGTTGCCGACGTTCTGGGTCGGTTTGATGCTGATTTTATTGTTCGCTGTGGTGCTTGGATGGCTGCCGTCAACAGGACGCGGGCCGACCGCCACGTATTTTGGCATCACCTCCAGCCTGTTTACGCTGAAAGGCCTGCAGCACGTGCTGCTACCGGCGATCAATCTCGCGCTCCTCAAGATCTCGCTCGTCATCCGCCTGACGCGCGCTGGCACCCAAGAGGCAATTCACCAGGACTACATCAAGTTTGCCCGCGCCAAGGGGCTGTCACCGCGGCGCGTCATTGGCGTGCACCTACTGAAGAACATCCTCATCCCCGTGGTCACTGTGCTTGGACTGGAATTCGGCAATCTCGTCGCCTTCTCCGTCGTGACCGAGACGATCTTTGCCTGGCCCGGCATGGGCAAGCTGCTGATCAATTCGATCCAGTCCCTCGATCGGCCTGTGATCGTTGCCTATCTGGTGTTGATCGTGCTGATGTTCGTTGTCATCAACCTGCTGGTCGATATTCTCTATTCGATCCTCGACCCGCGTGTGCGGCTCGGAGGCCAAGGTGCATGACCGCCATCTCGCCTGAAAGACACAGCCCCCTATGCCCGCCCCGATGCTCCCCATGACACCCGCCCTCGTTGATCTCATCGCCAACGTCTCCGTGCCCTTCGCACAGGCGCGCGCCATGCCCCCGGCTGTGTACACGAGCCCCGGCTTTCTCAAGCACGAGATCGACGATGTGTTCGCCAAGGAGTGGGTCGCGGTTGGCCGCACGGACACGTTACCGAACCCTGGCGATTACCTGACCTATGATCTGGCGGGCCTACCGATCTTCGTCATCCGCGACCAAGACGGCACGCTCAAGGCCATGTCGAATGTCTGCCTGCACCGTATGTCGACGTTGCTCGAGGGCCGCGGTAATAAAAGGCAGATCGTCTGCCCCTATCATGCCTGGACCTATGGCCTCGATGGCCAGTTGCGTGCGGCTCCGGCGATGACGCTGAACGAAGGCTTTTGCAAAGAGCAGTACAAGCTGCCAGCCGTGCGCTGCGAGGCATGGCTTGGTTGGATTATGGTGACCCTCAATCCGACAGCGCCGCCGGTGGCTGAGACCTTGAAAGACGTCCGCGCCCTGATCGATGACTACGGCATGGAGCACTACGTCGAAACGTTCCGCGAGACGCACGTCTGGGACACCAATTGGAAAATCCTGGCTGAGAATTTCATGGAGAGTTATCACCTGCCGGTGTGTCATGCGGGCACGATCGGCGGTCTCTCAAAGCTCGACGAGATGGACTGTCCACCAGGGCTCGCCGCATTCAACTATCACACCATCCTGAAGGATGATCGGCTCAAGATTGCACTCGCACACCCAAGCAACACGCGCATGGTCGGCGATCGTCGGCGCACGACGTTCCTGTTGGCGGTCTATCCAAGCCTGCTGGTGACGCTGACGCCTGGATACTTCTGGTACCTGTCACTACAGCCGCATGGGGTTGGCCCCGAGGCAGTCGGCCGCGTCTCGATCGTCTTTGGCGGCGGTATGTCGCCCGACTATGTCAACGACGCCGCATCGCAAGCCCACTTCGCGCAACTGAAAACGCTGCTCGACAAGGTCAACGTCGAGGATCGCGGCTGCACCGAGAAAGTCTATCGCGGCGTGTCAGCCGGCGTCGCGCGCGCAGGGCACTTGAGCCACCTGGAGCGGCCGAACTACGATTTCGCCCAGTGGCTGGCGGAAAAAACCGGCGGATTTCGGCGCGAAGTCTCCCCGCTAGCATAGCGATCAGCTTCAGTTCGTGCCGTCCTTAGTTCGTGACAGTCACCACGACCGTATCGCTGTAGGTGCCGGGCGGGGGCACCGCCTGCGTTGGAATGCGCCCATAGACGGGATGCGATTGTTGCGAGCCGGTCCCCGTGCTCGACAGCGTGTTGTCACCCATGGTGTTGCCCCACGGCTGCGTTCGGTTGGTATCGCGATAGAGCGCGTAAGTCAGCGTATTGGATAGGCGCGTCATCTGGCGCAGTTCAGGGTTGGTCGCGCCGGCCAAGCCACCGTCCATCGAGACCTGATAGGCACTGCCGCTGGAGCAGGCGACGGTCAGGTTGGTCGTGGCATCGAGCGCGCTCGCAAGACTTGCGAAGTTGCCGAAATCGAGCAACGGGGCTGAAAGTGTACATGTGGTTTCATAGAGTGCGGTGACGGCGAATGCGCCGCCTGTGGTGGCGCCGGTGCCGCACGTGCCGGCCGTGGTGCCCGAGAGTGTGGTGATGGCGATATCGCTTGCGTAGGTGCCAGCCAGCGCCAGATTCTGGCCCGGATAGACGCGCGCATACAATGGGATGCCGCCGAACGAACCGGAGCCTGTCGCGTCGAGTGAGATGGCAATTTCCGGCGCTGTCGTGGCGCCGAAGCTCCCACCCCAGACCTGCGTGCGGCCGGCGTCCGAGAACAGATTAAAGCTGACCGAATTTGCACCGGCGGTCATGTAACGGATCGCACCCGCAGCCCCGCCCGAGCCGGCCGAGAATAACGGACACGCGCGCACCGTCGTGTTGGCCGTGCCGGTGCAGGCAATCGAGACACTGCCTGTGATGTCAACGGCGTTGCCCGCCAGAAGGTCGACACTGCCAAACGTGACCGGCGCAGCCGTCGTCGTGCAGGATTGCGCCGCGGCCGGCGAAACAATTGCCGACAACAGCATGGCCCACAGGCCGACACTGACGAGCGCGGCGATCCTCACTGGCACGGCATCCCCCATTGGCAAGCGACCATCATTGACACACAACCGGACCGACAACCGACTGCGTGCCGGGTTGCGGCACATATTTGAACTGTGCGTTGCAGACTTGGCCGCGCTCATCCGTGACGGTCACAGCATTGGCCGGCTTCAGGTCGTTCAGATAAGCTTGGCCATCATACCCGAGTGTTTTCGGCGCGTCGGCGCCGTTGAGGCGCACTTCGGTACCGGGCTTCAGCGGCTTGCCGTCGGCACCATGCAAGATAACGATCGCGGCGGCAACCGATGTGCGCACCTGGAAGTCGACCGCGACACCTGAGCGGAAAGCCGGCGTTGCCTGGATGCTGGTCTTGTCCACCTCGGCATCAACCGGCAAGTTGCTCGGGTCAATGGAGATGCGGTTGTTCTGGTAGGATTGCAGGCCCGGCACCAGGATTCGGCCATCGGAACCGGTTCGGCCAACGACGTTGTTTTGATGCTTGACCGTGACGCCTGGCGCACCGGTGTCAACAACGGCGAAGCCATCGTCCACGCGGTTGGTCAGGTAGGCGCGGCCGCCCATGGCAACCACAGCGCCCTCAACGAGAACGCGGCCCGAGGCCTTGTCCTGATCCTGACGCACGCCAGCTTCGATGGTTGCGATTTCCGTGCGGTGCCCGATGGCGGCCTCGCGATAGGATTGTGCGCCCTCGGCATCGCGGATGCGCCAGCCCCAGTCACCGGCGTTTGAGCCAAGCGAACGGCCGACGTCGCCGGTGTAGGTCGTGCCCTGGGGGGTGTGTGCGACACCAGCCGTTGCCGACGCGCCGCGCCCCAGAGGTGTGCCGCCCAACGGCACGTGCACACCGGCGAAAATTCCCCGGCTCTTGGTGTGGTCGAAATCGTAAAAGGCCGTCGCAAAGAAGTTCGCGCCAGCAATCAGCGGGCGCGAATAGGAGACGATGCCAATCCGACTGGTTTCGCCATCGTCGGCTTCGACACGCAGGAAGGTGGCGTTTATGCTTGAGGGATCAAAGCCGAGTGGGATGCCAAAGGAGACCGTGTCGACGGCGCGTGACGGCTTCAATTCATAGCGACCGCCGAGAAAGCTGCCGGTCGGCACGCTGAACAGCGATGGCCGCAAGGTGGCCGAGACACGAGCGATATCGTCATAGTAGCGGGTCGATCGCAAGGTGCTGGCACGAGCCGTCACCGGCCCAATCCGCGTCTCAATCGCAGCGTAGCCTTGAACGCCAACACGGTTGTTGGCGCTGTCACTGGTTCTGTCACTGGTTCTGTCACTGGCACTGATCGCAAACGTGGCAATGCCGACCTTCGGCAAACGCGTGACCACGCCAAGGCCGCCGTTGACGATGCCAAGCCCGGCTTCCGTGTGGGCCTCAAGCGTGACATTCTCAGTCATGCCACGGCGTAAGGTGGCGGCGGCAACGAGTTGCGCCTCATAGTCGTCCGAGACGATGCCATAGCGCAGGCGGGGCAAGCCGATTTCGAGCGAGCTCTCGTAAACGCCGTCCTTGAGCAACTGCCCCGTGGCGTTGAATGGCAACGTGCTGACTTGCTCTTTGCCGCTGGCGTCCCGCACCACGACGCGCGCCTCACCGCTGCCCGATGTGAGCGGCAGGTTGTTGATCTCAAACGGGCCTTCGCCGACACTTTGCGTGAAGGTCTTCACATTGTTGACGTAGACATCAACCGTAGACGGCACGGCTGCTGAGCCTGAAAAGCTCGGCAGCGATGCCGTCACAAGGTCTGAACGGAATCGATAGTTGGTCTGCAGCTGTACGCCGCCAAACCGGAACGGACGCGTCCAGGAGAGGCCACCGCTGATGCCATCGCCAACGCGCGTGGTCTCGAGTGTCTCGGGGTTGACGCGCAAAGCATAGCTATCGAGGCGCAAGGTCTGCGTCTCGCCAGCCACATTGGCGCCGATCAGAAAACCATTGTTCAAGACGCCGTGTGGCGTAATCAGGCGCGTGTCGAAACCGGCATTGGCGCCGGAGAACGTTGGCTGCGCCCAGTTTTTCACATCCTGGGTCGCCGCGCTGTAGAGGCTGTAGTTGATCACCGCGCCATAGTCGGCCCGCGCCGCAGCAGGTTTGTCGACGACATTGTGGGCATCATACGTGCGACGCAACCGCTGCTGGTCTGCGACCATCAGGTGTAACGTTTGCGTCGGCTCGTCGATTTTGTAAGAAACGCCGCCCAGATCTTCGAGACGTACGAGATCAGCCGGCTGCGGCGTTGCCGGTGGCCGCACAAACAGTTCTTCGAGTTCACTGCGCGCCGTAAAAAGGCCCTTGCCGGGACCATTTCCCGGGACCTGTTTGAAGGCGGCAATGAGATTGGTTTTCTGGCCGTTGATCAGCACTTCGAGTTGCAGATCACGCGATGGTTCCGCTGACACCGATGGTATCGGCGCCAGCAGAACAAAGGCTGCGAGCAGCAACGTCAGAAGGATGATGTCACTGAGCCAGTTGTGCCTGGGCCTGGACATTGATCACTCCGTCGTCACCGCGTGCGCTGATGGCGACGGGACCGCTAAGTCCCAATTTCGCGGCATTGCCCGGTAGAACCCAACGCATGGTGGAACGCGCGAGAACATAACCGTTCAGACCCTCACCGAGCGCAATCGTGTTGCCGGCTTGGTCCTTGATCTTCATGCCCGACAGCTTGATGCGGCGGTTGCCAGTGTTGTTGGCATAGACGAGCGTACCTTCGCCATTGCGAACGATCGACCATTTGATCTGTGAGGCCGCCCGAGCCGGCGGCACAAAAAACACCGGAATCGAATAGCGCAACGCGACCGTCACTTGGCCAGTTTTGCGTTTGTTCGGGTCGGGAATCTCATCGACGAAGATGCGATAACTTTCCTCGCCAGCAATCGGCACCTTAGAGGTGCGCACGAGGCGAATGGTCTGCTCGGCCTTGGCTGACAAGTTGGTGATCGGCGGGCTCGCTACCAAATCCGTGGTCGGCTCAAGTTTTTCCTGACCGTTGACCTGCGACCAGCGGAACACGCGAATTTGCGCATTCAATACTGTGTCGCTGTCGTTTTTGACCGTCACGCTGGAACTGGCCGCAGGTGCGGGCACTTCCACGCTCATGGGCGTGACTTGATAGCTGCCGGCAAATGCCGTGGACGCAAGACCGAACTGAACACCGAGAAGAAGAGTTGACAGCTTGGCTGCGCGCATGGGCTTGCCTCATGGTAGGTTGAAGAACGGCCGCGCGTAATGTCATCTCGCGCAGCCGATCAGGCGTGGATCAGTTTTCGACAGTGATGGTGACGGTGTCGACGAACTGCGTGCTCAGCGTCCAAGCGCCGCCCGACGGTGTCTGGATGGGCACAACGCCGCGGAAAACGATGTTCTGCGCGAGAGAGTTGCCGGTCCGCGATGGGAAAGCCCCGTCAGTCCAGGTGCTGAAAACACCCGTGTTCGGATCTTGGAATTCGAGCGAGTAGTCCATCGTCTGGGTTCCGGCGGTCACGATCATCTGACGTGTGCCGGTGACGTTACCAGCCGCTGTCGAGATCTTAACGAGGTAGGCGAGGCCAGCCGAGCAGTTGACGGTGAACGACGTTGCGGTTTGCGTGAACACAGCATCGGTCCCGCCGAGTGTGCCGAAATCGTAGGTGCCGATACCAGCCGTTGTGCAAGACGGGTTGACCGTTGCTTGGACCTGCATGGCGTTGGTTGCGAACACAGCGGCGTTAGCAATACCGGCGCTGAGGGCAACGGCTGCTGCCGCCAGAATGAGTTTCATAGACATGGGGATACCTTTGACTGACGTGCGGATGGGCTTTCCGCGACAGGGACGAGGACGATTGCAAGCCAACGCCGGACAAAGAGCGAGCCCTGTATTTATGTGGCACAACGGTTAAGGTCGGGTTAACCGGTCAACACGGCCGCGGCGAAACACGGCGCCCGGCGGGGGAGAAGCAAGGCAGTTCAAGTCTCGCTTTTTAAGCTGGCTCAAAAGGCAACTACAAGCTCATCTGTCATCCTGCCCCTCTTGTGGGCAGGACCTCTTTTCCGGCGCGGGGAACGCTGCGATGCATCACCAATGGTCGCGCAAGAAACGCAACAGAACGGGCATGCTCAATGTCGCACGCGATCCGCTGGCCTAACGTCCGCCGCACCATGGGTGCCTGCCCATAAAGGGCAGGATGACAGTGGTGGGTGAGGCGTGGCCGAAAGCTGCACTCACCGGTCAGAAAGCAAATCTGCAAACTCACGCGATGTCCCGCTAGCGATTTAATCTCCACCCCACACCAAGCCTGTCATCCTGCCTTTCTTTTGGGCGGGATGACAGATGAGGCGGGGTCGATGTCGAGAATAGAATGGCCCAGGCACGCGCAGCGCGCCGCCCGAACCGCTGACGTTTTGCAAAAAAGCCGTGTTGCAACCTGATCCCTTGGGCCTAATCGCTTGGGCCTGAACCCTCAAGACAGTGGCCGCGACGAGGGGCGGGCGCACACAAAGCGCGGGGCTGCACGCCAGGACACATTGCACGGCTCCGTGGTCGGCACCCAGGTTGTGTTGTTCAGGCTCAAATCACAGCGGGTCACGACCGTGCCGGCATAGGTGTTCATGCAAACAGCCTCACCGAGGCGATAGTCTTTGCCGCGATACACGCAGACGCAGGGAATGTTCCGGCCGGTCGCTGCGTTGGGAACGCCGTGAAAGGGCGATGAGCGCCAAGCTTCGCCGGGCGTTGGGGTTTCGGCGTTGCACCGCACACCCATTGCTAGGAGAGATACCGTTAGGCCGACCAGGAGCCATGCCGATGAAACCGAGAGCGCTGGTCCGGTACGCGTCGCCATGGGCGGCTCCTCGGCAGGCGAGCATTCTGCTCTAAAAAAATTGGTCCAGGCATGGCACCAGGGCTGCTGGCACGGCACAGGCGAGTTCTCACAGGAAGGCACTTTTGCCGCGGTTGGTCAACGTCCGCTCAGAGGGGCCCGCTCAGAGCGCGTCGCGCATCAGCGTGTGGCAACGGCGACACTGGCACCGATCATAACGACGCCGGTGGACTGGTTCAGGCGCTGCACAGCCTTAGCGGACGTAAAGACAGAGCGCGCGCGTGCGGCCAAAACTGAATACCCGCCCAACACGACATAGGAGACCACAATGACGATGGCTGCGAGAATGAGACCATCCCTCCATGTCGCAGCTTCTACATCGACAAAGGTCGGCAGCAAGGCACCGTAAAAGAGAATTGGTTTGGGATTGCCGAGAGTAACGACGAGACCCAAGCCGACATCCTTCCAGAGCGGACCCGGCTGCGCCGGCCGTGTGAGATCGAGGGGTACGGCCGGTGCTGTCAACGCGCGCCAACCGAGCCAGAGCAGATAAAGCGCCCCGCCGTATTGGACCAGCGCGAACACCGGTCCCAAGGTTCCAGCCAGTGCTGACAAACCCGCCAAAGCCAAGGTAATGAATAGGAAATCACCGAGGATCAGCCCGGTGGCTGCCGCGAGGCCTGCCAAGACACCGCCATGCAATGCACGGCTGATAATTGTTGCGACGCCGGGTCCGGGCGAAATGGCGAGCAGAAAAAACGCAGCGGCAAAGCCGAGCATTGTGACACCGGTCATAACAATCACCCTTCCAAGCGCTGCGCCATAGCATCGGCAGCCAAGCGACGCGGGGTGGCCAGGGCTGTCATGCGGGCTGTCGCAGAGAGACACTGTTGTGGCAGTTGGTCAACGCCTCCCTTGTCGGGCACCCTTGTCGGCCACCCTTGTCGGGTGGTGCGCTCTGATGCTAGCGCGCGGTCGGGGCACATGCGTCGTTCCCGAGCACGGTTGCAATCCAGCGGGCGCATCAGACAACACTGCTTTTCAGGACACGTGCGCCGCAATGACCAACCGCATCTCCATCGGCCGACTGTCAATTGACAAAGTCTGGCACACTTTCGTCGTGGCTGAGGCATTGCCGGACACTGGCATCACGCCAGACCAATTCTTCACCGGGCTCGACGCACTCGTGCATGATCTGGCGCCGGTAAACCGCAGTCTACTCGCCACGCGCGATACGCTACAAGCGGCCATCGATGCCTGGCACCGGGAACGGCGCGGTAAGCCACATGATCCCGTCGCCTACACAGCTTTCCTGCGCGAAATCGGGTATCTCGTGCCCGAAGGGCCGGCGTTTCAGATCGATACGGCCAACGTTGACCGCGAAATCGCCGTCATGGCCGGTCCGCAGCTGGTCGTACCCGTCATGAATGCGCGTTATGCGCTGAACGCTGCAAACGCACGCTGGGGTTCGCTGTTCGACGCACTTTACGGCACCGACGCTGTTCCTGAAACCGACGGCGCAAGCCGCGGCGGCGCTTACAATCCCGTGCGTGGGGCCAAGGTCGTGGCGCGGGCCAAACACGTGCTCGATCAAGTTGCCCCGCTTGCCGGCGCGTCCCATGTCGATGCCGTCGCCTATCATATCGATGGCCAGACGGTGCGGGTTGACCTGCGCGACGGCCGATCCGCATCGATCACGCGGCCGACGTTTGCTGGTTTCAAAGGCCAAATCGGCAGCACGCCTGAGGAAATCCTACTCAGCCACAATGGCCTGTTTGTTGCCGTCCGATTCGATCGCACACACGCCATCGGCAAGACGGACCCAGCGGGCATTTGCGATGTCGTCGTCGAAGCGGCCTTGACGACGATTATGGACCTCGAGGATTCCATTGCAGCGGTCGATGCAGCGGACAAGGTGGCCGCGTACCGAAACTGGCTCGGACTGATGAACGGCACTCTGGCCGATGCGTTTGTAAAAGGCGGCAACACTGTCACGCGGACCCTCAACACATCACCGCGCTTTATGACGCCGGATCACAAGGAACTGGTGCTGCGTGGCCGCTCGGTCATGTTGATCCGCAATGTAGGCCACCTGATGACCGATGACAGCGTGCGCGATGTAAACGGACAACCTGTGCCTGAGGGTATTCTCGATTGCGCCGTCACGAGCCTGATCGGCATGCACGACTTGAAGGCCCGCGCCAATTCGCTCACGGGCTCGATCTATATCGTCAAGCCGAAGATGCACGGCCCAGCCGAGGTGGCGTTTGCCGACACGCTGTTCGCGCGCGTTGAGGATATGCTCGGCCTCGCACGCAATACCATCAAAATGGGCATCATGGACGAAGAACGACGCACGACCGTCAATCTTATGGAATGTATTCGCGCCGCGAAATCCCGCGTGTTCTTTATCAACACCGGCTTTCTCGATCGCACGGGCGACGAGATTCACACGTCGATGGAAGCGGGGCCGATGCGCCGCAAAACCGATATGCGCCAGACGGCTTGGATCAAGGCCTACGAAGACTGGAACGTGGACATCGGGCTCGCCTGCGGGCTGCCCGGACGCGCTCAGATCGGCAAGGGCATGTGGGCCATGCCGGATCTGATGGCGGATATGTTGGCGCAAAAGATTGGCCACCCAAAGGCCGGCGCCAACACCGCCTGGGTGCCATCACCGACGGCCGCTGTGCTGCATGCGCTGCACTATCACGAGGTCGATGTGACGGCGCGGCAGGCGGAGTTGCGCACGCGGGCGCGGGCCAACCTCGCCGATATCCTGACGATCCCCGTGGCCGATCGCGTCAATTGGAGCGCCGACGAAGTCCAGCGCGAACTCGACAACAATTGCCAGGGTATTCTTGGCTATGTTGTGCGTTGGATCGACCAGGGTGTCGGCTGTTCGAAGGTGCCTGATATCAACGACGTCGGCCTGATGGAGGACCGCGCAACGTTGCGTATTTCCGCCCAACACGTCGCCAATTGGCTCCGCCACGGCATCGCCACAGAGGCACAGGTGCTCGCCTCGCTGAAGCGCATGGCGGCCGTGGTCGATGGCCAGAATGCGGGCGATCCGCTGTACACGGCCATGACACCGGACACGGATCGGTCGATTGCCTTTGCGGCGGCGCGCGACCTGATCCTATTGGGCGCCGCACAGCCGAGTGGCTACACCGAGCCGATTTTGCATGCCCGACGTGCCGAGGCCAAGGCGCTGGCAGCACGGGGCTGAGGCCCAGAACTGAGGCACGGGGCTGAGGAAGTGCTAAGAAGCGCCGGCGCGTCATATGGGCGTGCCGCTGCACGACATCATTGGGTCCCCCGATGCGCTTCTACGGCTATTTCCGCTCTTCGGCTGCCTATCGGTGCCGCATCGCCTTCAACCTGAAGGACGTGACGCCGGAGTTTGTGCCGGTCCACCTGCGCAAGGGGGAGCAACGCCACGCGGATTTCCTCGCGCGCAATCCGCACGGTCTGGTGCCAGCGCTTGAAAAAGATGATGAGCCACTGCTCGTGCAGTCGCTCGCCATTATCGAGTGGCTTGAGGAGACCAAACCGCAGCCGCCATTGCTGCCGCAATCGCCGGCTGATCGCGCACATGTGCGGGCCCTCGCCCTGTCGATTGCATGCGACATCCATCCTCTCCAAAATTTGCGTGTGCTGAGTTATCTCAAGACAGAACTGAAACTTGATCAAACCGCGATCGATCGCTGGTGTCGGCATTGGATCGAAGGCGGGCTCGCCGCCTATGAGGCGACGCTCGCAAAAAGCGGCACGGCCGGTGCGTTCAGCTTTGGCGACACGCCGGGGCTCGCCGACGTTTGCCTGATGCCACAGCTGTTTGCCGCCGATCGTTTCGGCGCTGACATCTCGGCACACGAACACATAAAACGCATTCGCGCCAATTGCGACGCGCACCCAGCGTTCGCTGCAGCCCACCCGGCACAG
Source organism: Hyphomicrobiaceae bacterium (assembly GCA_031409695.1). Lineage (GTDB taxonomy): Bacteria > Pseudomonadota > Alphaproteobacteria > Rhizobiales > Hyphomicrobiaceae > JABFRJ01. Next base: position 12,565 of record JANNXS010000278.1, on the reverse strand, counting down.
CAGCCGGATTATGAGGCCTGACGACCACGACAACGACATGCGCACCTGCCCGACCGCACCCGACCGAGACACGCACCATGCCGCTAGATGCCACTGATCCCGTTGCGCTGTCGCAGGCGCTGGTTCGCTGTGAAAGCGTGACGCCACATGAGGGTGGCGCGTTGACGCTGCTGCAAGACGTTTTGGAACCAGCGGGCTTCATCTGCCATCGGATGACCATGACCGAACCGGGCACGCCCGATGTCGAGAACCTTTATGCGCGCCTGCCAGCCAACGGGCCGAATTTATGTTTTGCCGGGCATACCGACGTTGTACCGCCGGGGGACGTGTTCAAATGGTCGGAGCCGCCGTTCTCTGGTAACATTCGCAATGGCGAATTGTATGGCCGGGGCACGGTCGACATGAAGGGCGCGATCGCCTGCTTTGTCGCGGCTACCATGCGCGCGCGCAAGGTCGGCCCGCTCGCGTGCGGGATCTCGTTCCTGATCACGGGCGATGAAGAAGGCCCGTCCATCAACGGCACCATGAAGGTGCTCGACTGGCTTGAGGCGCGGGGCGAAAAACTCGACGCCTGCATCGTCGGTGAACCCTCGAATCCAACGCAACTCGGCCAAGAGATCAAGATCGGCCGGCGCGGTTCGCTGTCTTGCGACCTGCTGGTGCTGGGCCGACAGGGCCACGCAGCCTATCCCGATCTTGCAGAAAATCCGATCCCGAAACTGGTGCGCATCTTGGATCGGCTGTCGTCACTCATGCTGGATCAGGGGACGTCAGACTTTCAAGCGTCAAACCTGCAAGTGACGGTGATCTCAGCCCCGAACGCAGCAACCAACGTCATCCCCAACGAAGCCCGCGCCAAGTTCAACATCCGCTACAATACACACTGGACGCGTCCAAAACTGGAGGCCTTCATCCGCGGCGAGATCGAAGCCGCCGCAGCCCCGCTTGCAGCCCGCTGGACGGTGTCATTCTCCGGCACGGGTGATGTGTTTTTGACCAAGCCCGGCCCACTCGTTGAGACGCTCACAGAAGCTGTGCACGCCGTCACCGGCCGCCGTCCGTCGTTGACCACCAATGGCGGAACGTCGGACGCGCGCTTCATCCAGGCGTACTGCCCCGTGATCGAGTTTGGCCTGACGAACGCGCTCGCGCACCATGTTGATGAACGAGTGCCGGTTGTGGATCTCGAGCGGCTGACGCAAATTTACGAGCGGTTCATCGCAGGGTTTGCCAAGGTTGCCCTGTAGCCGACGCACCCGAAGTTACAAATGACCACAGCATCGTCAACCGCGCCCCGCTCGCTCCACAGCCGTCCGCGGCAGAAGGAATGTCAGCAGGCCGAGCGCTGGCAGCCAGGCGCACAAGTCAAACACCCGCACGATCCCGATGCGGTCGGCGGCGAGCCCGATCAGCATGGCGGCAATGCCACCGAGCCCGAACGCGAGGCCATAAAACAACCCTCCAACCAACCCGACCCGGTGCGGCACAAGGTCGATGGCGTAGATCAATATCTGCGAAAATGCGCTCGCCATGATCAGACTGACAAGAATACTGCAGACAACCGTCATCGACAGATTGGCATAGGGGATCGCGAGCGCAAATGGCAGCGAGCCGAGGATCGATAGCCAGATGATCTTATGACGTCCGATGCGATCGCCCAGCATGCCACCAAAGATCACGCCGACGGCCCCGACCACCAGATAGACGAACAACAAGACCTGCGATGTCTGGACTGAGACGCCGAAACGCTCGATCAGATAAAACGTGTAATACGACGAGAACGCAGCGCCATAGGCTGTTTTCGACAACAGCAGAAGCATCAGAATGGTCATGGCAAATGCGACTTGGCCGGCCGCCTGACGCGGTGCGGCGTCCAGTTTCGGCGCAGACCGTTCCTCGGCCAACTGGCGCCGACGAAGATCCGCGTAGCTGCGGCCGATCCAGGCCATCAGCACCATCGCCAGCAGCGCAACGATGCTCAGCCAAACCAGGGACGTCTGCCCCCGCGGCATCACAAGCGCTGCGACCAGCAACGGTCCAAGCGAATAGCCCGCGTGACCGCCAATCTGGAACACGCCCTGGGCGAGCCCCTGCTGACCGGCAGCTGCATGACGCGCCATACGCGTCGCCTCCGGGTGAAACACGGCTGAGCCAAGACCCACAAAAGCAGCGGCGATCAACACCACAGTATAGGTCGGCGCGTAGGCAAGCGCGATCAGCCCCGCAAGGGTCGATGCCATTCCTGCCACCATCGCATAGGGCCACGGACGCTTGTCTGTGATGTAGCCCAACGCTGGTTGAAGCAAAGACGATGTCACCTGGAAGGCCAACGTGATCAGACCAACCTGCATAAATGTAAGCGCATAGCTCTGCTTGAGCAGCGGATACATTGCCGGGATCATCGACTGGATGAGATCATTGAGCAGATGCGCCGTGCTCAGTCCGACCAGGATCGCCATGGTTGGGCGGGCGCTCGGAGCGGCGATAGAGAGTGCGGTCATGGTCGGACCATCAGGACAGGTTTGCCCGGACGTCAAGCGTCCCCACGCCAACAGTCCTGCGAGCCTGTTATGCGAAGATGTGCGGAGACCTATGCTTGGATACGTATCGCGGCCAACGGCCGCCTTTGCGACTTCCTCGAAGTTGACAGTCTGCTTGGAACTACCGGCTGGGCATGACACACATTCTCAGCAACATTCGAGGGCGATACGCTATGGCCGCGACGAAGACCGCCAATAGACATAAGACGACCACCAAATCCCGTACCCAGCCTGAGCATTTCGATGTGCTCATCGTTGGCGCGGGGATCTCTGGCGTTGGTGGCGCGTATCACTTGACGACGCAACGGCCGAAGACATCGTTCGTTGTACTGGAGGCGCAGGAAACCTTTGGCGGCACGTGGCACACGCATAAATATCCCGGCATCCGCTCCGACAGCGACCTGCACACGTTTGGCTATCGGTTCAAGCCGTGGACCGGTCCGCCAATCGCAACAGCGGCCGAAATCAAAGCGTACATGGGCGAGGTGATCAGCGAGAACGATCTGGGCCGTCATATCCGCTATGGCCACAAGATTACCTCAGCCCGTTGGTCCAGCGAGACGAACCTTTGGACCATCACGGCGACGCGCACCGATACGGGTGCGGTGGCACACTTCACCACCAACTTTCTTTGGATGTGTCAGGGCTACTATCGTCACGATAAGGGGTACACGCCGAAATGGGCCGGTGCGGCGGATTTCAAGGGGCGTGTCGTGCATCCGCAATCGTGGCCGGATGATCTGAGCACGTCCGGTAAGCGCGTCGTTGTCATCGGCTCGGGCGCCACAGCTGCGACACTGATCCCAAACATGGCCGATGACTGCGCACACGTGACTATGCTGCAGCGCTCCCCGACCTATTTTCGAACCGGCCGCAATGCCATCGAGATCGCTGAGGAACTGCGCCGCCTGCAGATCGACGAAACATGGATCCATGAGATCGTGCGTAAAAAGATCCTGCTTGAGCAAGCAACTTTCACCAAGCGCACGTTCGAGCAGCCGGAGATCGTCAAGGCTGAGTTGCTTTCGGCGGTGCGTGCGAACCTCGGCGACGATTATGACATCGCCACGCATTTCACGCCGACCTATCGCCCTTGGCGTCAGCGCATCGCTTTCATTCCGGATGCGGATTTGTTCAAGGCGATCCGCGGCGGCAAGGCGTCCGTCGTCACAGACGAGATCGAGCGCTTTGTCGCGGGCGGCATCATGCTCAAATCCGGCCAAGTGTTGGAGGCCGACATCATTGTCACGGCGACAGGTTTCGACTTGAGCGTCACGGGCGATGTAACCTTCGAGATCGACGGCAAGCCGTTAAACTTCGCGGACACTGTCACCTATCGCGGCATGATGTTCACGGGCGTACCGAACCTCGTCTGGGTATTTGGATATTTCCGCGCCAGCTGGACATTACGCGTCGATCTCGTCGGCGACTTTGTCTGCCGCTTGCTCGGTCATATGCAGGCCACGGGCGCTGAGCAGGTGCGGCCAGAATTGCGCGCACAGGACTCCAACATGCCGCGCTTGCCCTGGATCGATAGCGAGGATTTCAATCCAGGTTACATTCAGCGTGGCATGCACGTGCTGCCTAAGCGCGGCGACAAGCCGGAATGGCAGCACACGCAGGATTATTGGAACGAGAAGGATTGGTTCCCGGCCATCGACCTTGAGGGCGAGGAGTTTGTCTACGGGCACGCACCGAACGACGCCAGCGCGAACCACAAAGGCTAGGTACTTACCCAGTGGACGTCTTCGTCTCGCACCGGCACTCTTGGCGCCATACAAGACCCGGGCCCTGGGTTTGGCGACACGCGTGAGCGGGTCGTTCGGCTAGCGGGGCGCATGGTGATCGGGCGGCCTTGATCGGCCGTGCGGACACCTCGGCGAGGAGCGCGCGCGGTGTAGCTGACCGTCGCTTCCCAGGGTCTGTTGCCAACGAGGCGCATGGCGATGTCAGCGCGGCCATATCCCGGGCGCGATAGCCCCAAATTTCGAGGCGTGATGCGTCGCCTCGCGGTGGAACTGATGGTCCCACTGGTCACGGGAGATCTTCGTTGGACAACGGACGGATGCCGCAATGCTGGTGGCTTTGCCATCGGCGCCGGCCCTGTGCGGCGTGTTGGGTGTGCAAGCACCATCAGTGCACGGCAGGGCGGGTGGCGGAGCGTGCATGGAACAGGTGAGTTTCAGCCGCGAGGCTGAGGCAACAGGCCGAACGTTGCACGCCGACCGCCCATCAAACGACGGCATCCGTCCGCCTTGCCGCGTTTTGTCGGCCGCGTTTTGCTGACCAGTCGGGTTAACCATGTTGGGCTCGAACCCAAAGTCCTTGAACCCAAAGCACGCGATGCTACATCCAGGCACATGAAAGCGTTCGCGGAACTGCTGGACAGGCTCGTTTACACACCCGGACGGATCGCAAAAGTGCGTCTGCTGCAGGAGTATCTGCGCGCGACACCTGATCCCGACCGTGGCTGGGCGCTGGCGGCACTGACCGATGGTCTGCCATTTTCGTTTCCTGTACGCCGCACGCTGGCTGAATTGATGGCGCCGCGCATTGATGAGGAATTGTATCGCCTGTCGCGCGATTATGTCGGCGATACCGCGGAAACGGTAGCACTCGTCTGGCCGGAGCCGCCAATGGCCAAAATCGCGCCGCGCCTCGCCGATATTGTTACGCAGCTCGAACTCATGCACCCGCGCGATCTCGGTCCATTTCTTGAGGCTTGGCTTGACGGCTTGGACGCAACGGGTCGCTGGGCGTTGCTGAAGTTCTTGACCGGTGCGCTTCGCGTCGGCGTGTCGGCGCGGCTCGCTAAAACGGCGCTTGCCGAAATGCACGGGCACGACCCCGACGAGATCGAAGGTATCTGGCATGGCCTGAAACCGCCCTATGCACCGCTGTTCGATTGGCTCGAGGGCCGCGCGGCAAAACCTGATATTGCAGGCGCGCCTGTGTTTCGCCCATTGATGCTGGCGCATCCGCTGGAGGACACTGATTTTGCCGCCCTCGATCCCGCGAGCATTGCCGCCGAATGGAAGTGGGACGGCATACGCGTGCAGGTGACGGCGGGTCGCGGCGAGGTGCGACTGTATTCGCGCACGGGCGACGATGTCGGGCGAAGTTTCCCGGATTTGCTTGCGGGTTTCACGTTTGAGGCGGTTGTCGATGGCGAGTTGCTGGTCGTGCGCGATGGCATCGTTGCGCCATTCAACGACCTGCAGCAGCGCCTCAATCGAAAGACGGTCAGCGCACGCATGATGGCGCAATATCCAGCCCATATCCGCCTGTATGACGTGCTCGAAATCGCTGGCGAAGATCTGCGCGCACTGCCGTGGAGCGAACGCCGCAAGCGTCTTGAAGCTTGGCATGCCGAAACACGTCCGCTGCGCACGGATCTTTCAAGCCTGGTCGCGTTCAACACACGTGAGGGCTTGCGTGACATCTGGGAAGGCACGCGAGATATTGGCATCGAAGGGATGATGTTGAAGCGGCGCAGTAGCCCGTATCTGCCGGGCCGACCGAAGGGCCACTGGTGGAAATGGAAGCGCGCAGCACTAACGGCCGATTGCGTGCTGATGTACGCCCAACGCGGCTCAGGCAAGCGGTCGTCGTTTTACTCAGACTACACGTTCGGCTGCTGGCAGTCGGTCGAAGTTGGCACGCGCCGACTTGTGCCGGTGGGCAAGGCTTACTCCGGTTTCACGGACGCCGAGTTAAAAGACATCGACAAGTTTATCCGCGCCAACACAACGGACAAGTTCGGTCCGGTTCGGGGCGTCACACCGTCTTTGGTGTTTGAGGTCGCCTTCGATGCTGTGCAGAAAAGCGCGCGTCACAAATCTGGCGTCGCCATGCGCTTCCCGCGCATTTCGCGCATCCGCTGGGACAAGCCAGCGGCTGAGGCCGATACCGTTGACGGCTTGCTGGCGATGATCCCAGCCGCCGACGGTGAAATGTCGTGACGTTGCGGCAATTGGTTCAGCACCCTTCTGGCGGGAGGCGGTTGTCAGGAGTTGCAAATTCTTTCGACTGCTTGCCACGCGGTGCCGGCTGAGCTACAGCGAAGTCGCTGGCTTGCCGCGATAGCTCAGTCGGTAGAGCACGTCATTCGTAATGACGGGGTCGCAGGTTCGAATCCTGTTCGCGGCACCAGCAAAATCAGACACTTAGACTACTTTCCCTTGCTGAACGAGACAACCAAGCTAACGCCGAGCGAACGCGCCGTCTTGAGAAATCCCCAGCTGGTCATCGGTGTCGGGCGCGCGACTTGGCTAAGACTGAATTGTCCGCACCGACGACCTCGGCCACGATGGCCGCCTATTTTTGCAACGCAGTTGATGGCTGATCGACATACATCACGCGCAAACCCCACTTGGCGGATCTCTGAGCTGCAGCACGGCCGATGCCAAGTGCGGCCCCGGTTATGCCAACTGTTTGGCCGGGCTTGAATGACGCGCTCATGGGATCATCATCGCGGTGTTGGCGAGAAACGGCTGGTCGCTGACGGCGGTTTCGTCTGTTCAACAGGGACAATCCATTCGAACACCAAAAACACGAATGGCTTTCAACTCCTGTTACGCCCTTCGATCAAACAGTCAGGCGACGTCGGACATCGGCTTCGATCATTTCTGCACGCATGCCTGAAAGTACGACTTGCCCTCGATCGATGACCGCGTAGCGGTCGGCGAGGTCACGGGCAAACTCAAAGTACTGCTCGACGAGCAAGACTGCCATATCGCCTCTGCTACGCAGATAACCGATCGCACGGCCGATATCCTTGATGATCGAGGGTTGAATACCCTCCGTCGGCTCGTCAAGCACAAGCAGTTTCGGCTTGGTCACAAGCGCGCGCGCAATAGCGAGCTGCTGTTGCTGGCCACCCGAGAGATCGCCGCCGCGTCGGTGCAGCATCGACTTCAAAACCGGAAACAGGTCATAGATCTCCTTATCAATACTCTGGTCGCGACGTTTCAAGCAGGCAAAGCCGGTCTGCAGGTTTTCTTCCACCGTTAGGAGCGGGAAGATTTCGCGACCCTGTGGTACGATGGCGATGCCGCGGCGGGCGCGCTCGAAAGGGGGAAGGCGGCCGAGGTCTTCCCCTTGCCAGGTGATGCGTCCACCACTCGTGGCCTGATGACCAACAATGGCGCGGATCAGGCTCGTCTTGCCGACACCGTTTCGGCCAAGCACCGTTGTAATCTCGCCGACTCGCGCTTCCACCGAGACCTGACGCAAGGCTTGCGCCGCGCCGTAGTGTAGATCGAGTTTTTCGACTGACAGCATGGCGCGTTCTCCTTCAGCGGCCGAGATAGACTTCGACAACGCGTGGGTGAGCCGAGACGGCGTCAATGCTGCCTTCGGCCAGGACGGCCCCTTCATGCAAACACGTTACTCTGACGCCAAGCGCTCGGACGAAAGCCATATCGTGCTCGACGACCACAACAGAGTGATCCTCTGCAATGTGCTTTAGGAGTTCGGCCGTCACCTCTGTCTCGGCGTCAGTCATACCAGCGACGGGCTCGTCGACCAACAGCAGCTTCGGGTCCTGCGCCAACAGCATGCCAATCTCAAGCCACTGCTTTTGACCATGGCTGAGTGTGCCCGCGAGGCGAGGCGCGTACGGCGACAGGCGCACGGTGTCCAATACGGCCGAGACACGGAACGGTGGCATCGCGTTCCGTCCGCCGCGGATCGCCGACATCGGATCGCGCGGACCTGACAACGCCAGCATAATGTTGTCGTAGACTGTATGGCTTTCAAAGACGGTCGGCTTCTGGAATTTTCGCCCGATGCCGAGGTTAGCGATCGCGGCCTCATCAATGCGAGTGAGGTCGACGCTGCCGCCGTCGAACAGGACGTCCCCACGGTCTGGCCGCGTTTTACCGGTGATGATGTCCATCATGGTCGTTTTCCCGGCGCCATTCGGGCCGATGATGGCACGCATCTCACCGGCTTTGATATACAGCGACAGGCCATTGATGGCTTTAAATCCGTCAAAGGCCACATGGACGCCGTCGAGGTACAGGAGCGCATCCGTGATCGCGAGTGTCTTTGCGGTGCCGTCCGTCGCAGGCCTGGTATCAAGCATGAAAATCTACTCCGCCGCTTCAGCGGCCGTCGGCGCCAAGGTCGCCTCGAGACGTTTTTCATGCCGCCGCTGCAGCCACGCGGAAGCTGTACCGACGATGCCTTTCGGCAGCGCCAGCGTCACCAGGATAAATAACCCGCCGAGCAAGAATAGCCAGTAAGGCGCGAGGAACCCACTGGTAAACGTGGTCTTGCAGAAGTTGACTAGAACGGCGCCCAGGGCCGCGCCAGTCAGCGTGCCGCGTCCGCCGACTGCCACCCAGATGATGGCTTCAATAGAATTGGCAGGCGCAAATTCGGACGGGTTGATGATACCGACCTGGGGGACATATAGGGCACCAGCAAGCCCCGCGAGGCATGCCGACACCGTAAAGACAAAGATTTTATAGTCTTCGACCCGATATCCCAAAAAGCGCGTGCGACTCTCGGCGTCGCGAATGGACACCAGGACTTTGCCAAACGCTGATGTGACGAGCATCCTGCAGAACACAAACGTAGCGGCGAGTGTTGCAATCGTGAGCACGAACAGCGTTACGCGTGTGCCTTGTGCTTGCACGCTAAAGCCGAGGATATCCTTAAAATCGGTGAGACCGTTGTTACCACCGAAACCCATGTCGTTACGGAAGAACGCAAGCAGCATCGCGTACGTCAGTGCCTGCGTCATGATCGAAAGATAGACGCCTGTGACGCGGCTGCGGAAAGCAAGCCAGCCGAAGACGAACGCGAGCAGACCCGGCACAAACAGAACCATGAAAGCCGCAAACGGGAAGGATTGAAAACCATACCAGAACCATGGCAACTCCTTCCAATTCAAAAAGACCATGAAATCCGGCAAAATCGGATGCGCATAGACGCCGCGGGTGCCGATCTGGCGCATCAGATACATACCGATAGCGTAGCCGCCGAGCGCAAAAAATGCCCCATGCCCAAGCGAAAGAATCCCACAATAGCCCCAGGCCAGATCGAGCGCGACAGCAAGAATGGCATAACAGAGATATTTGCCGAGCAGCGCGACAATGTAAGTTGGCACGTGAAACGTTGACGATGGCGGGAGTAGTAGATTCGACGCAGGGACGAAAACCGCCAAGGCAAACAGCAGAGCCAGGAAGCAGACACCGCCACGTCCGAGCCGGTCAATGAGCGACAACGTCATCATGCCTCGATTGCCCGGCCTTTGAGGGCGAACAACCCGCGAGGACGCTTTTGAATAAACAGAATTAACAGCACCAGGATGAAGATTTTCGCCAGCACGGCACCCGCGACGGGTTCCAAAAGTTTGTTGCCGATTCCCAGGAAAAAGGCGGAAACAAGCGTGCCCCACAGACTTCCAACGCCACCGAAGACAACAACCATAAAGCAGTCAACAATGTAACTTTGGCCAAGATTTGGGGCAACATTATCAATCTGCGAGAGTGCCACACCGGCCACGCCAGCGATGCCGCAGCCCAGACCGAATGTCAGCGCGTCGACGCGGCCAGTACGAATGCCCATGGCTGAGGCCATGCGACGATTCTGCGTTACGGCACGCATCTGTAAACCGAGGGCAGACATGCGGATGAACATTTGCAGGGCAGCAAAAGCGATCAACGTAAAAATCACGATCCACAGACGGCCGTAAGTAATTGACAGGCCAAGTACCTCAAACGATCCACTCATGTAGCTGGGGGTTGAGACCTGGACGTTGCTGGCGCCGAAGTACGTGCGGATGGCCTGTTGCAGGATTAAACTTACTCCCCAAGTCGCTAGGAGCGTCTCAAGCGGCCGACCATAAAGGAACCGGATAATACCTCTCTCGATACCAACACCGACGAGCCCCGCCACGAGAAAGGCTGCAGGCAACGAGACGAGCAGTGCGACGTCTACGGCTGCCGGTGCAACAGCTTTGAACAGCTCTTGCACAACGAAAGTCGTGTAGGCGCCAATCATAACCATTTCGCCATGGGCCATGTTAATAACACCCATAACGCCGAACGTGATAGCCAAACCCGCAGACGCGAGCAACAAGACTGATCCAAGCGATAGGCCATACCACACATTCTGCACGACGTTGGTGACCTGCTGACGGCGCTCAAGTGCCGCCACCGCCAGACTGGCTGCTTGTTTGACTTGCGGCTTTGACGATTGCGCAGCCATCCGCAACTTCGGCAGCGTGTCCATATCAACGCTGGCAGACAACGATTTGATCGCGGCTATCTGGGTCGAGTCCGATCCTGCTGGATCTGCCAGCACAAGAGTTGAACGCGCCCGGTCTAGCGCCATCTTCACGCGCGGATCGTTTTCTTTGGTAAGGGCTGCATCGAGACGTGGGAGAGCAGCGAAATCGCGCGATTTCGCAATTGCGTCGACCGCCTGAATGCGTTTCACCGGGTCGCTAGCTTCCAAAGCGAATGTGCCGAGGGCTATGTCAATCACGCCGCGCAGACGGTTATTAACGCGGATGACTGTGGCTTCGGTTGGAAAATCAGCGCGCGGTTTGCCAGTTGCGGCCTCAAAGTTAATGGCACCCTGCTTGATGGCGAGTGATTTGGTAGCTGCGTCAATCAACAGACGCCGGTCAGCGAGAGCCTCAAGTATGGCTTGCGCTTGCGGATGAGTGGATAACGCAATTTTTCCTATTGCCTGCTCAGTTTCTGCAAAACTGTCGGCGGCAAACAAACTTGCAATCTCGGTGACAACATCTGCACGAGCGGGGTACGCACAGCCAACGGCTATTGCGATCCACACTGCCAGGCGGGCGAACCATGGTTGCCACGATGGCGCTAAAACGAGCATCAGTTGCACCTAGCAGTTTGGCAAACCTATTTATGTGCAAGGTAGGACCACTCACAGCGCACGAGCACTGGAGCGGTCCGCCAGTTTTGGGTCGAGACGTCCTCAGCCGCACTTGCCAGTCTTGGTATTAAAGTTGCCACACTTCTTACCAATCCAGTCAGCTTCCAAGTCCTTTGAGCCTTCGAGGTGATCGGTCCAGGCATCGCCCGGCACCAGATCCTTAGTCTGCCACACGGTGTCCATCTGGCCATCTGCGCGGATTTCGCCGATCAACACTGGTTTGGTGATATGATGGTTCGGAAGCATTTTGGACATGCCACCAGTCAAATTGGGAACTTCGATCCCAACGATCGCGTCGATCACTTTGTCCGCGTCAACTGTGCCGGCCTTCTCTACAGCCTTGATCCACATATTGAAGCCGATGACATGGGCTTCCATGGGATCGTTGGTCACGCGCTTCGGGTTCTTAGTGAACGCCTTCCAATCTGCGATGAACTTGTCGTTGATCGGCGACTTTACGGATTGGAAATAATTCCACGCAGTCAAGTGTCCGACTAGGTTTTTGGTATCGATACCAGCGAGCTCTTCCTCACCGACGGAGAATGCAACGACGGGAATATCCGTTGCTTTCACACCAGCATTGGCAAGCTCCTTGTAGAAAGGTACATTGGCATCGCCGTTGATGGTAGAAACCACAGCGGTCTTTTTGCCAGCGGTGCCAAATTTTTTGATATCAGCGACGATTGTTTGCCAATCCGAATGACCGAATGGTGTGTAGTTGATCATAATGTCTTCTTTGGCTACCCCCTTCGAGAGTAGGTAAGCCTCAAGAATCTTATTGGTTGTGCGCGGATAAACATAATCCGTCCCAGCAAGCACCCAGCGCTTGGCTTCGCCACCATCCTTCGACATCAGATAGTCGACCGCCGGAATTGCCTGCTGATTCGGTGCTGCCCCCGTGTAGAAAACATTGCGCTCGGACTCTTCGCCCTCATACTGTACGGGATAGAACAAGATGTTGTTGAGCTCCTTGAACACAGGCAGAACCGACTTGCGAGACACCGACGTCCAGCATCCGAACGTCGCCGCAACTTTGTTTTTGGTTATCAATTCACGGGCTTTTTCGGCGAACAGCGGCCAGTTCGAAGCGGGATCGACAACGACGG
>JANNXS010000277.1:0-20731 GCA_031409695.1 Hyphomicrobiaceae bacterium | reverse complement strand
TCTGCCGCGCCGTCGCCGGCGATACAATTGGCATCTGCCCACCTCTGATCATCACGGCGGATGAGATCAACGACCTGTTTGATCGCCTCGGCCGTGGCTTCGACAAGGCCCTCAACTGGGCCAGGCGCGAGGGACATTTCTGACACTGAGGCGCAGTCTCGTGCACTCAAAGCCCTATTGCGCGTGCGATCGCAACGGCGCCCATTCCAGCGATCACGGCAGCCACTTCGTTGCCGCGCAACAGGACAGCTGCGACGGTCGCCACCACACCGCAGGCTTCAGGCCAGCCACCGCGCAACGCCGGCGGCAGCACAATCGCCAGCATCACAGCCAACGGCATGGCCGCAAGTGCGGCTTTCACGCGCGGCGTCATCGGGACAAAGCGCATGAAGGCGAACCCTGCGTACCGACAGGCGGCCGCCGCAATGGCCATGACAAGGATGACTGCCGCCGTGCGTGGATCGAGGGTCAAGTTGGATCAGTCTCCCGATCGTACAACAGCGCGCCCGTTATCGCGGCGGAAAGGCCGGCCGCAACGACCGTCCAAGGTCCCGGGTAGAGACGGTCCGTGACCACAATGACCGCGGCGGCAACCAGCGCCGGCACAAAACCGCGCGGGGTGCGCACCATCCGTGCCATTGCTGTCGCGGCCGCAAGGCAAAACGCGACGACGACAAAGTCCAGGCCAATGGCCTTTGGGTTGGCAAACAACTGCCCCGAGACAAAGCCGAGCGCCGTTGCTGTGACCCAGCCAGCGAAGCTTGCAAGCCCCGACCCAAGGATGACACCGGCATCCGTGCGGCCCTCGGCACGCGCGCGCAGGCCAAGCGCGTATGCGCTGTCGACCATAAACGTGAGCAGCGGATAGACGCGCCAGGGTGACACGTTGCCGAGCCAGGGCCGCAAGGATGCGCTCATCAGCACATAACGAATGTTGGCCACCAGTACGATCAGCATCACCGGTATCAGCCCAGGTTGGCTCGGCCAGATCTGCACAACGGCGATTTGCGCCGTGCCTGAGAACACGAACACACTCATCAACGTTGCTTCGAGCAGTGATAGCCCCATTGTGGCCGCCAGTGAGCCGAACGCCAGACCATAAACAAAGCCACTTGCAAGCAGCGGCAGGCCGCGTCGCACGCCGTCGGCTACCCCGGTCCAAGTTATGCGCGCGGTCATCGGGGCACCAGGATCAGAAATCGCGGCCAACTGCCAGCCGTCGCAAATAGGCGCTGGGGCCGCGTGGGCCGTGACGGTGTTCAGCAGGTTTTGTCGGTGACCAAACGAAAAAAGTCAGATCCCGAGCTTCCTCTTGAGGATCTCGTTGACGGCCGCCGGTGCTGCCTTGCCGCCTGACTGCTTGATCACTTGACCAACGAACCAGCCGAGCATGCTCGGCTTGGTTGCAACGGCTGCGACCTTGTCGGGGTTGGCTGCAATGACGGCGTCACAGGCAGCTTCGATTGCCCCCATATCGGTGACTTGCTTCATGCCGCGCGCCTCGGCGATCTCAGCGGGGTCACCCCCTTGCGTCCACACGATCTCAAACAGGTCCTTGGCCATCTTGCCTGAGATCGTGCCGCGGCCGATGAGGTCGACGATACCCGCCAACTGCTTTGCAGACATGGGCGAGGCCTCGATACCCTTATTTTCCTTGTTGAGGCGGCCGAACAGTTCGTTGATCACCCAGTTGGCGGCGACCTTGCCATCGCGGCCTTTGGCAACCGTCTCGAAGAAGTTTGCATTCTCGCGCTCGGCGACCAACACCGTCGCGTCATAAGCGGACAGGCCATAGTCCTTGATAAAGCGCGCCCGCTTCTCATCCGGCAGTTCAGGCAGCGCCTTTTTTAGGCCGTCGACGAAGGCTTGGTCAAACTCCAGCGGCAGCAGATCGGGGTCTGGGAAATAGCGGTAATCGTGCGCTTCTTCCTTATTGCGCATGGAGCGCGTCTCGCCCTTGGCATTGTCATATAGGCGCGTTTCCTGGGTGATGAACCCACCGTCCTCGATGATTTCGATCTGGCGGCGCGCCTCATACTCTATCGCCTGACCGATGAAGCGCACGGAATTGACGTTCTTGATCTCGCAGCGCGTGCCGAGATGCTTGAAGTCGCCGGTTGCGCGGAATTTTTCATAAACGCCGGGCCGGCACACGGACACGTTGACGTCGGCGCGCAGGTTGCCCTTTTCCATGTCCCCGTCGCAGGTACCGAGATAGCGCAAGAGGGTGCGGATCTTGGTAATGTAGGCTTGCGCCTGTTTGGATGAGCGCAGGTCTGGCTTCGAGACGATCTCCATCAGCGCGACGCCTGAGCGGTTCAGGTCGACATAGGAATAATCTGGGTGCTGGTCGTGGATCGACTTGCCCGCATCCTGTTCGAGGTGCAGCCGCTCGATGCGCACGGGCATTGCCTCGCCATCGACGTCGATCTCGATTTGACCTTCGCCGACGATGGGCTGTGCGAATTGGCTGATCTGATAGCCCTGCGGCAGGTCGGGATAAAAGTAGTTCTTGCGATCAAACACCGAACGCCGATGGATCTTGGCGTTGAGCCCGAGGCCGGTGCGCACCGCCTGGGCGATGCACTCGTGGTTGATGACGGGCAGCATGCCAGGCATGGCCGCGTCAACGAGCGAGACGTGGCTGTTTGGTTCGGCGCCAAAGGCGGTCGCGGCCCCCGAAAACAACTTCGACTGGGACGCCACCTGGGCATGGACCTCCATGCCGATGACGATTTCCCAGTCCCCGGTGACACCTTTGATGGTGTTTGCGGCTTTGTTTGCGGTTTTGGCTGACATCGGTGAGCTCGGATCGGTTCGCGTGTTTGAACGCTTCTATGTCCACGCCGCCAGCGGTGCAACATGGGGTGTCCCCATATCCGAGGTCCCCAGATCTGAGGCCCCCGGTAGAGTTCCCTGTGCTACCGAGCGGCATGCAGAGACAAATGATTCGCATCATCGGGATTGATCCGGGGCTTCGCCGCACCGGATGGGGCATCATAGAGAGCGATGCCGTTCGGCTTATCTACGTGGCGAGCGGTATGATCCAACCGGACACCGAGGCGCCACTGGCGCAGCGTCTGGCCACAATATTTCGAGGGCTGAACGAGGTGTTGGCGATCCACACACCGGTCGAGGCCGCCGTTGAAGAAACCTTCGTCAACGAGAACGCCAAAGCGACGTTGAAGCTCGGTCAGGCCCGCGGGATCGCCATGCTGGCGCCAGCCATGAAGGGCCTGCGCGTTGGCGAATACACACCGAACTTGATTAAGAAGACTGTCGTCGGCGCCGGCCACGCAGATAAACGACAAATCCAGATGATGGTTGGCATGCTGCTGCCGAAGGCGAAATTCGACAGCGCCGACGAGGCCGACGCCCTCGCCATCGCCATCTGTCATGCCAACCACCGCACCAGCGCGCGCATTTTAGAGGCCAGCAGCAAACAGCGTGCGGTTGGGTGAGCATTACGCCATCCAAGCGGGATCGCGTGTGAGGGTTGCGAGTTTAGCCTTGCGCGTGTCGAGATCGGGCAGGCAGTCGAGCAGGCCGAGCGTGTAGGGATGGCGCTTTGACATGGCGCCCGCATCGGCGAGTTCGGCCGCTGGAAATGTTTCCATCGCCTTGCCGCCATACATGACGATGACGCGGTCACAGAACGAGCGTACCAGATGCAGGTCGTGGCTGATGAAGATCAACCCCATGCCGCGCTTGGAAACGAGATCGTCGAGAATTTTCAGCACCTGTAATTGTACGGTGACATCCAGGGCCGATGTGGGTTCGTCGGCGATCAGAATGTCGGGTTCCGCAATCAGCATCATGGCGATCATCACGCGCTGGCCCATGCCACCGGAGACCTCATGGGGGTAGAGATCGAACACGCGTGCCGGCTCGCGAATCTGTACGGCCTCCAACATGGCGAGCGTGCGGTCGCGTGCCTCGGCGCGGCTCGCCTTCTGGTGCACGCGGTAGGCCTCTGCAATCTGACGGCCGACGGTTGCCACAGGGTTGAGCGAGAACTTCGGGTCTTGCATGACCATCGACATACGACGCCCGCGCAGTTTGCGGCGCGCCGTCTTGTCCATCGTCGACAACTCCTCGCCCCGATACAGCATATGATCAGCCGACACGACGCCAGGCGGCGGAATGAGATCGAGGATCGCGCGGCCGGTCATGGATTTGCCCGACCCGCTTTCGCCAACGATGCCGAGCCGCTCGCGACCGAGCGTAAACGTCAGGCCACGGACGGCATGCACGACGCCCGTCGGCGTGTGGAACGCGACGCGCAGGTTTGAGATATCGAGGAGAGGCGTTGTGTCCGTCATCACTTCGCATCCATGACGTCGCGCAGGCCATCGCCAAGCAGGTTAAAGCCGAGGGCAACAATGCAGATGGCCAGGCCCGGGAACATTGCGACCCAGTAGAAGTCGAAGATGTGTTCGCGGCCAGCGGAGATCATCGCGCCCCACTCTGGCAGCGGCGGTTGTGCGCCAAGGCCAAGAAAGCCGAGGCCGGCGGCGATCAAGATAATGCCAGCCATATCAAGCGTGGTGCGCACGATGAGCGAGGGCAGGCACATGGGCACAATGTGGCGCAGCACGATGCGCCAGGACGAGGCCCCCATCAGGCGGGTGGCCGCGATATAGTCGGTATTGCGAATAATGAGTGTTTCGGCCCGTGCGACGCGTGCGTAGGGCGGCCACGCCGTAAAGGCGATGGCGATCACGGCATTGACAAGGCCGGGCCCGAGTGCGGCAACGAAGGCCAGTGCAAGGATCAAACGCGGGAACGCGAGAAAGATGTCGGTGATGCGCATCAAGGCGCGATCGACCCAGCCGCCGAGGTAGCCCGATGCCGCCCCGATGAGTAGGCCAATGGGACCAACCGTGAGCACAACCAGCAGGACGATGACCAGCGTCACACGCGCGCCATAGACGATGCGGCTGAAGATATCGCGGCCGAGCTGATCGGTGCCGAAAAAGTGCGTCAGGGACGGCGGTTTCAGACGATTGGAGAGGGTCTGTGCGATCGGGTCATGGGTTGCGATGATGGGCGCGAAGGCCGCAACCAGCAACAACAGGATGATAATCACGAGGCCCATGATCGCAAGCGGGTTGCGCTTCAGGGCAAGCCACTGGCGCCACATCTGGCCGAGTTGCGCTTGCCGCCGGGATGCGGGCGCGTCCGACAACAGATATTCGGTCCAACTTTTCTGCGTGGTCATCACCGCGTCCTCGGATCGAAAAGACGAGCAAGGATGTCGGAGAACAGGTTGACGCCAATGAAGATGGCGCCGACCACAAGCGTGCCACCGAGCACGCCGTTCATATCGGCATTGAACAAGGCGTTGGTGATGTAGCGGCCAAGGCCCGGCCAAGCAAAAATCGTCTCGGTTAGAACTGACCCCTCAAGCAGGTTGGCATAGGACAGCGCGATGACAGTGATCAGCGGCGTGAAGGCATTGCGCAGCGCATGGCGCCAGATCACGCGCGCCTCCGACATGCCCTTAACGCGGGCCGCGATAATGTATTGCTGCTGCAGCTCCGTGATCATGAAACTGCGCGTCATCCGGCTGATGTAGGCCATCGAGAACAGGCCGAGCACGGACGCGGGCAACACCAGATGGGACAGCGCATTGCGGAACGCGTCCCATTCGCCCTGCATGGCCGCGTCCAGAAGGATCACCCCCGTGACCGGGGTGACAAAGTCCTGGAACGCGATGGAGATCCGGCCTGGGCCATTGACCCAGCCCAGGTGACGGTAAAACACCAGCAACCCCATCAGGCCGAGCCAAAAGATCGGGATCGAATAGCCAAACAGTCCGATAAAGCGTGAGATCTGATCAACCAGCCGGCCCTGGTTCACGGCGGCCAGGACGCCCAAGGGCACACCGAGCAGGACGCCGATGAGAGTGCCAAGGGTCGCGAGCTCAAGGGTAGCTGGGAACACGCGCCGGATATCCTCGGCGACGGGCTTGGCGGTCAGAATGGATTTGCCGAGATCGCCCTGGGCAACCTTGCCAACGTAGATCCCGAACTGTTGCCAGAGTGGCTTGTCGAGACCGAGCTCGGCCCGCGCTCGTGCGTAGACGTCAGGCCGCGCGTTGTCGCCGACGACCGCCAGCACGGGGTCGATGGGGATCACGCGGGCGATGAAGAACGTGACAAGGAGTAGCCCGAACATCGTGATGGCGATGGTCGAAAGCTCACGCCCGAAGATGCGACCCCAACGGAGGACGCGCGACGGGTGCGGGGGCGACGGGTGCGGGGGCGACGGGTGCGGTGGCACGGTTGGGGTAGCTGCGTCCGCGCCGGATGATGACATAAGCTCAGTGCCTCCCCATGACCGGATCACCGTAGCACCGTCGCCGGCCGCGCGCTAATCTTCCAATGTGCCGTGTCGTTCGAGTGCCTATTCCATCCGACCCCATTGTCCGGCCTTGCACCTCCGACCGGAAACCGTGACCCAATCGCCTCGCGACATGGCCAATGCGAGATGTGCATGGACTTAACCACAGGCAATCACAGCGGCCACCTTGCGGTGCAATTTGACCCGGTCGTAGGTGGAACTAGGAAATGTCTCATCTGTGGCGACTTGTAACTTGCGTCGACGCCACCCGGTACAGGGTCGTAGACACATGAAACGCGAAGCAAGTGCGCCGATATTGAGCGCCATCTTCATCGACTACGACAACATCTACCTGTCTCTGCGCCGGAAAAACGAGGACGCCGCGAAGCGCTTCTCTAAGGACGCGGGCCTATGGTTGCGCGCCATTGAGGAGGGTCGTCTGGTCAGCGCTAACCGGCCGATTATGGACGACAGCCCGCGCCGTATCGTCTCCATCCGGTGCTACGGCAATCCCGCACCACGTCGCAACCCACACGACAACACGACCGACATGAATTCATTCTCATTCGTGCGGCATAATTTTCTGCGTGCCGGCTGTGAGGTGATCGATTGCCCGCCGCTGACCAACCAGCAAAAGAACGCAGCCGACATACGCATGGTCATGGATCTGCGGGATTATCTGACGCATCCGACCTATTTTGACGAGTTCGTAATCCTCTCGGCCGATGCGGACTTCACGCCCGTGTTGCACCGATTGCGCCAGCATGCACGGCGTACCGTGATCTACACGAATGATCATATGGCCGCGGCTTATATGGCCATTTGCGATGGCGAGGTACGCGAAACCGACTTCATCTCGCTGATGCTCGAAGGCCAGCCGGTCATGGATCAGCGCGGGGCTGTCAGTCTGGCTCCGGCAAATCACTCGGCGGCCTCCGTACCTCCGGCGGCCCAGCTGCGCATTGAGGACCTGCGCCAGATGATCATGGCCGAAGTTGTCACCGGTATTCGCGCCGCGTCAGGCCCGGTGCCGCTTGAGGCGCTGGCGGATCGCGCAATCCGTGCCGTCGGCCATGAACGGACGGTTGGTACGGCCTGGGCTGGCACGGGCTCGTTCCGGGAGTTGATGCGCATTGGTTTGCCGAGCGATCTCCGGTTGACCGAACAGTCGCCGTTTTATGCTTACGATCCGGCCCGCCACGCTCAGGCGCTTCAGCCGGTCGAGACGCCGATCCCGACACCTGCCTCAGAACCAGCTCCGATCAAACTTGAGCCGATGGCAGCGGCGCCGGTCGAGCAGCGGATGGCACCGCCACCGCGGCCAGCGCGCGTGGCACAGCCAGCAGTTCAGGCCGCGCCAGGTCAGGCCGCGCCTGTGCCGGTCGTGACGACACAGATGCAGCCGGTTGCGACACAGCCATCACTTGCCGCGGCGCCGGTTGCGCCGCGCTTTCAGCCAGCGATGCCATCTGCTTTGTCGCCAGCCGCCTTGTCGACGCGGCCCGCCTCAAGCGAACCCGTGCTGCACCGCGCTGCCGCTCAACGCGCACCAGTTGTGCAGCAACCGCAACGCATGGATCAGGCAGCGGCAGTTCAGGCAATTATCTCGCGCGTCCACGAGGCCTGTCAGGCGCCGCCGCTCGGTCCCCAGGAATACCGCGTTGTGTTTGAGGCCGCAGCCGCCGAGATCAACGAGAACGGTCTTGCAGGTGCCCAAACCCTGACGGCCATCGCCGAGCGAGTGGGAGCACGTGGGGCGAATGTGCGCCGTGAAGATGTGCGCTTTGTCCTTGATGTCGTCAGTGAAGCGGATCCGTGGTTTGAGAACGGGGCAACCGCCAATTTGTTTGCAGGCCGGTTCCGCAACTTCGTGGTCAGCCGGTGCCGCGATCAGGGTTTAACGCTGTCGGCCGATGAACTCGACCTGATCGATGCCTGGTTCACGGGATCGCCGATGCCGGACCTGACCGAGGCCCGCCCGCAGTCAGCTCCGTATATGACGCGCCGTCCGGCTGAAACACCTGCACCTCTAGCGCATCAGCCCGCAGCGGCTACGCGTCAGGTGATGTCTAACACGTCACAGCCGACCCAGCCGCCTGTAAAGGAGAATGCGGGAACGCGCTGGTGGTCTCTGGAAGAGGGACGCCAGTATGTGGCCGACCAGCGGATGCCGACGGCTGGACAGAGCCCGGAACCGGCGTCCGAAGACGACCTGCCTCGCATTGTCCGGACGCGCCGCGGTTAGCGCACGTGGCCAGGGGTCGGGTGTGGAATCAGGTCCAGTCGTCCAAGTTGGGCTGCTGGCATTGGTTGAAATTGAACCCGGCTGCAGTTTGAACCCGGATGAAATTGAACCCGGGGGGGCCTGCCGGGTTGCTTTTGTGCTGGGGTTATCTGTCGGTTTTGATGCCAATGCATGCGTCGGCGGGCTGGAAACAGAAACGGGGTGGTAGCTCCTGCGCCACCGCCCCGTCAAAATTCCGTAGCATCTTCAGATAGATCAATTTGTCTGCCCGGATCACGCTTTGATCCAGATCAGGCCTTTTTACGGGCTTTGCGGAGGGCGTAGCGCGCGTCGCGAGCGACCTTCTGCTTCTGCTCGGTTTCCTTCTGCGCGGCGAGCTTGGCCTGATAGGCGGCGCGCTCGGCGCGAAGGGCGGCTTCCTCGGCGGCTTTCTTGGCGGCCTTGTCTTCAATTTCCTTGCGGATCTTGTCTTCTTTGGCCTGCTTGATGCGCTCTTCTTTTTCGGCGGCGGCGCGGACACGCTCGGCCTGGACTTTTTCGAAATCGGGGTGGCCTGGAATAATCCGGGTCTTCATGCGCTCAAGGATCGCTTTGCGCGCATCATCCGCGGCGGTGCGACGATCGTTGTGGTCCGGGTATTTAAAACCGCTCATACGTTTCCTTTGCGTTCTTTCGGGTCGCCATATCGGCTGCGGGACATCTTGGTTGGTGCACTGCTATGGAAGGGCACTGCGGTGATAGGCCGGAAGCGGGGCAAGCGACACTAGGCCCGCCAAGATGTATCGGGAACTGTGCCTAAGACACAGGTCCGGCGCGACGTTATTACCACTATTCCTAATCAATATCCAATCGTTCCGTTTGACGCATGGCCGTCTATTAAAGCAAGCCTGCCCCCTTAGTTGTGCATTGGGACTAAGGGTCGAGCGTCGTCATGGAGGTGTGCTTTTTCCAGTCGCGGCCGACAGCCGACCAGCAACACCCCTGGTCAAAGCTTTGATGTCGCCGCAATTGTAGCGCCGGAATACAGCGCTGAACTGATCCGGGCGAACGCTTTCGCCCAGGGGGATTTCGCATGTTTCGTTCTTACACAGGCCTCGTTGCCGCCTTCGCGGCCTGCTTGACCCTCCCAGCGGTCGCCCAACAGGCGACGCCGGATCTTGGAGCGATGCTCGGCCAGGCCCAACGCTTTACGGTCAAAGTGCGGGGGACGGTCGTCTGGCCTTTGGCACCGGAACAGGCCGGCACGGGTCTTGGCACGGGCTTCATCATTGACAAGGAAAAGGGCTGGATCCTGACCAATGCCCATGTGGCCAAGAAATCTCCGTCAGCCGTCGAAGTTGCGTTAGGCGATGCCGAAAATGAGTGGATACCGGTCGAGCGCCTGTACATCGACAACCATCTCGATCTGGCGGTCTTGAAGATCGACAAGGACAAATTGCCGGAGGACGCGGTGTCAGCCAAGCTCGGGTGCACGCTTGCGGTCAAACAGGGCGCGACCGTTGTCGCCTATGGCCACCCCATCAGCCTTAGTTTCACGGCAACCCGTGGCATCGTCTCAAGTGTACGCACGATGGGCGCGCAAGAGTATGTGCAGATGGATGCCAACATCAACCCGGGAAACTCGGGCGGACCACTGATCTCCGCTGAGACATCCGAGGTCATCGGCATCAACACCCTCAATATTCCAGGTGCCCCAGGCCTCGGTCTCGCCATTGCCATCCGCCATGTCTGCCCGATCATCGACTTGCTCGCAGCCGGTGTCGATCCAAGTGTTGCAACTTTGCCCGTGTATTGGTTGAAACAGGGACGCATCGAGACGCTGACTGTTGCCGCCCCCTATCCGAGAGCCGCGGGAACTGCATTTGCAGGTGGTCTGCAAGCGGGCGATGTTGTGCAAAGCCTCGCGGGCGGCCCGAAGATCGCCAGTGTGCCCGACCTCTTGATGGCTTTGCGCGGGAAGTCCGACAAAATTTCGCTCGCGATCTTGCGCGATGGCAAGCCGCAAACGGTCGACGTGCCGTTGCTCGCGGCAAAGCCACCGCTGAAGCGCCAGGGCCTCATCATGTCCGGCTTGCTGGTGTCTGAGCGGCAGGCTTTGGATATGGCAGACTCGCCGCTGCCGCCGCTCCGCATCGAGTTCATCAAGCCAGGCGAGCCGGCGGCCCGCGTTGGGTTTCTGCCGGGGGATATGCTCGACCAGGTTGGTGGCCAGCGCTTTGCGACCGTTGCAGCGCTGCACGATTGGTTGAAGGCAAGGCCCGGGAAGGACAAGATTTCTGTTTTCGTGCGTCGCGGCACGGGTTTTGATCCGCGGGTGATCGCCGAATATCATCGCTTTGAGATGCCGATTGGCGAGTTTCGATTGATGTCGGCGGCCGAATGATGCGCCCGACCGCGCTCTGGGGGCTGCGCCTTGAGGGCCGCCGATCGGTGTTCCGATGCCGCGATGACAACTGTTGTGTCATTAAAAAGGCAATGCGTCGGGACAACGCCGCATCGGGCGTGTAAACATTGGCTCACGAGTGTCAGAGTGGGCCATGCAGGCGGCGAACCAATTTACCCCGGATCAGTTGATCGTTGCCGGCCGTCGCGCCGAAGCGCAGGGGCAGCCAGCTTATGCGCTGCAGTTTTATCGCTACGTCGCAGATCAATTCCCGGCATCGACCGAGGCCTATGAGGCACGGGACGCGTTGTTCCGCCTGACGCCGCAGAACGAGCTTCCGGTTTCCCAGCGGCAGCAGCCACACGGTGGACAGACACTGGGGGCCGCGACTGGCTACGCGTCGCCGCCCCATGCTCAACAGGGCGGCCAACAGGGGGGCCAACAGGGCGCACCGTCACCTCAGCAGGCGTCATTTGGCGAGCTGCGCCCGCACAACGAGCCGGCCGCTGAGCCTGCGTCACGGACGCGCACGGAACGTGTGAAGCCGAGACAGCGTCCCGCCGAACCTGCGGCCCATGCTTCTGCCGTGTTGCAGCCAGCGCGTGGCTATCGGATCGGTCGGATTGTCGCGGCTATGCTGAACACGATCGGTTGGTTGTGCTTGCTCGGGGCGATTGTCATGTTGCCGCTGATCATCACTGCGGTGACGGTCAAAGCGTTCCCCAAGGCTCTCAAGGACGCCATCGCCGGTAGTCTGATGGCCTTTGGCGGCGGTACCTTAGGTCTGCTTCTGATTGGCTTGTTCGCCATTTTCGCGGGTCAGGTTGCGCGCGCCACGTTCGACACGGCCGATGCCACCCGTGCACTCTATGAGGCCAATGCGGGCGGTCAGTGACGGGTGACGCTACCCCTCCAGAAAGGCCAGCGACGCCGTTTCACGCATAGTCGCGTCGGCGGACCTGAAGGACCCCTCGGCGGTAGCACCAATCGCTGTGCCAAGTTCGCGCGCACGGTCAACGATCCGCTGGCCGGTGGCCAAGCGGGCCGCCTCAAACTGTGCCAGTGCACCATCAACACCATCGGCTCGGTCAAGGGCCACTGCCAACGCGAGGGCATCTTCGGCCGCCTTTGTAACACCCGCACCGACATGCGGCCGGGCAACGAAGGCCGCGTCTCCAATGAGCGCAATGCGGCCAAAGACTATCCGAGTCACAGTGAGATCAAACACCGGTTGCAGAATCGGCTGGGGGGATAATCGCATGACCTCGGCGAAGGCCGGGGCGAGCAGGCGGTCGGCATCGGCGCGCATGTCGGCTAAGACGTTTTGTCGGATCAGCGGTGGGGGAATGCCGCCATCGTGTTGCTTGCCGGTCTCATCCGTGAGCAGACGAGACAGCGCCTCAGCTGAATCCGCTGGTCGGTACCAGACGAGGTTGCAGCGTCGCTGACCGGCGGCGACCGCGTTGTTTGCACCAGCGACGGGATAGGCCAGCACCTGCTCGCCCGGCGGCAGGCCAAAGGTAAAATGATGCATCAGCGCGTCATGGGCCGCAGGCGACAGGGCCGCTTCCTCAATCAACCCGCGCCAAGCTACATAACCCGCATAGGCGGGCCGCGCGGATGGAAGCACCAAACCGCGCACGGCTGATCTTATGCCATCCGAGCCGACCAGAAAATCCGCTTCGATTTCGCGACCATCGGCAAACCGCGCCGACACGCCGTCCGTCATCGGGGTCGCCCCGACAAGCGACGCGCCGAGATGATAACGCTCGCCCGGGAGCGCCATACGCAGCAACTCCAACAGGCGGTCCCACGCCGTGTTGATCTGCGAAAAAGCCATGGCCGCAATGATGCTGCCGTCGCGCGCATAGGTGCGACGTCCCGCAACCCGCACACCGAGATCCTCGCCCGCCGCAATGTCGATGGACGCCAGCGCCGCCAATAGCCGATCGTGGGTGACGATCCCAGCGCCGCGGCCCGCGAGCGGCGCGGCGTTGCGTTCGTACACATGCACGTCAAAACCGCGCCGATAGAGCGCGACAGCGGCAAATAGCCCCCCGAGTGATCCGCCAACGACTGCGATGCGCCGAGGTTTGTTCATGGGTGCCCGATGCTTGGCAGGCCGCTGCTCGTGCGCCCATGGCTTGCGCGCCCACTTGTTGAACGCACGACAGCGTTGACGGCTGGCATCACGCGCTCGGCCATGAGCACCATTGACTGTCGCCCGAGGTCTCGGTCAGCCCAATCATGCCCCGCGTAAAGGAGTGTGCCGAAATCCCCGACCTCATCGCGGAACGCCAGGATCTCCTCGGTCACCTTTTGCGGCGAGCCCCAGATGATCAGCTTGTCGCAGATGAAATCAATGGTGACGGCGCTGTCGGGCATATCGAGCGAGGTTTTAAACAGCTCGCCGCGTCCGTTCTTGATCAACTTGGTCGCGAGCGAGGCGTAATAGGAGCGGTACGGACTGTTAGCCGACATGGCGTAGGCTTCAGCCGTCGCATCGTCCTTGGCAACGAACACGCTCTTGGCGACGCGCCAGTTGGCGGTGTCGGCCTCACGGCCACCGATTTTGCAGCCTTCGGCGTATTTCGGCCAATGGCTTTTGACCCATACGGGCATCAGGAAGTTTGCCGAAATCGGGTCCCAGCCACGGATCGCTGCCTCCATAACCCCCTTTGAATGGGGGGCGACGGCTGTGACGACGATGGGTGGATGGGGTTGCTGCAGCGGTTTCGGGATGTACCCCTGGCCAATTTCCGGCACCAGCGTGCGCGCCGTCGTGATGTTCCAGTATTTGCCGCGCAGGTCATAGGGCGGTTCTGAAGACCAGAGCGCCAACACTTGATTAATGGCCTCGACAAACATCTCGTTGCGGTTGGCCGCGAGGTTGCCGAAGATTTCCGCGTCCGACAGCAAGCCACCCGGTGAAATGCCAAAGTTGAAGCGCCCATCGAGCATGTGGTCGAGCATGGCGATATTGGCGGCCACCTGCGCCGGGTGGGCGTTAGGCAGGTTCACGGTGCCGGTGCCCAGGCGGATGTTTTTGGTCGCGTTCGCGAGTGAGGCAATGAACATCACACACGAGGTGATATTTTCCGCGCGGTCGGTCACGTGTTCGCCAACATAGCCTTCGCTGAAGCCGAGTTCGTCGGCCAAGAGGAAGGCTTCACGATCCTCAGCCAGGCACTGACGCCAATCCTTGGTCATCGGGTGGATCGGCATCGTGAAAAAACCAAGCTTCATTGCGCGCCCTTTAGGTGCGTCTGTAGGCACCAAGACTTCGACGGATTGGGTCCGAATGTCAAAGTCTGTCGGCGGTAACTGGCGCGGGCGAATTGCAGCATGCGGGGCAAATTGCTACGATTCACAGCATCGCAACACGGACGGTCGGAGCAAAACCATGAAGTCCAACGCCCTGATCGCACAGCCCGCTGCTCTAATCGCAAAGCCCAACGCCCTGATCGCACAGCCCACTGCTTTAATCGCAAAGGCTGGGGCCTTCGACCGTTGGCCAGACGGCATGAAAGACGAAATGTTGGCCAACCGCGACAGCTCGATTGTCGGCTCGACGCTGGTTTCGGAAACCGAGCGTGTGCGCGTCTGGCATCTGCTGATCCCGGCCGGCCGCCGGTGCACGTTCCATTGTCATGTGCTCGATTACTTCTGGACCTGCCATTCGCACGGACAGGCGCGCAACTACTACGAGGACAGATCGATCTCCGAGACGGCCTATACCCCCGGCGCCACGCAACACGCGACCTATGCTCTCGGGGAGCGGATGGTGCATGCCGTCGAAAACATCGGCACGACGGATCTGCTGTTCACCACGGTCGAATACCTCGTCAGTGCCAACGCGCCGCGGCCGGTTCCAGACAGCGTGCGCCTGCAGCGTGCGTCTTGATCGAGAGCTATGACCTACCACACTCGCGGGTCGTGGAAGGCGCATTGATCAAAAGCCCCATGATGCGGCTCGACCAGGAGACTGGTCTTACGAGGAGACTGGAATTATGAGGAGGCTTGATTTGTGAGGAAACTGGCATGGCTTTGAAGGCTGCAATCGTACCCGTCACGCCCTTTGAGCAGAATTGCACGCTCCTGTTCCATGAGACGAGCAAGCGCGGCGTTGTCGTTGACCCAGGTGGCGACCTAGAGCGCATTCAAGCGGCGATTTCGGAGCTCGGGCTGACCATCGACGAAATCTGGCTGACGCACGGACATCTCGATCACGCAGGGGCGGCCGATGCGCTCAAAGCAGCGCTCGGCGTCAAGATTACCGGGCCACATTTGGCCGATAAACCCCTGCTCGACAACATTGCGAAACAGGCTGCGAGCTACGGCGTTGCCGGCCTCGACAACGCCACCCCCGATCGGTGGCTGAACGAGGGGGATACGGTCGCGTGCGCCGGTGTTGTGTTCCAAGTGCTCCACGTGCCCGGTCATTCGCCCGGTTCAGTGATTTTCTACAACACGGACGAGGGCTTAGCTCTGGTCGGCGACGTAATCTTTCAAGGCTCCGTCGGCCGCACCGACTTGCCTGGCGGCAACACGCAACAGCTGATTGAAGGCATCCGGGCAAAGGTCTTCCCGCTCGGCGATGAGATGGTATTCATCTGCGGCCATGGGCCGGCGGGTCAACTTGGCGTCGAGCGGCAGACAAACCCGTTTTGTGGTGACGCGGCATAGGGGACGGTCAGCCATGATGCTGCCCCGGCAGTGCCCGCTCAGCCGCTTGACGCCCGCCCCCTCTTGCCTTTACTAGCCCACATCGTGCGTGCAGCTTTGGTTTGCGCGCTCTTCATCTTTTGTGCTCGGCCCGTTGAACCGGTGTCGACCCGGCCGACCCAGGAGACCCGCATGACCCGCCAGTGTGAGCTAACCGGCAAGATGCCGATGTCGGGCAACCGCCGTAGCCACGCCCAAAACAAGACCAAACGCGTCTACCGTCCAAATCTCGTCAACGTCACGCTGATGAGCGAAATACTGGACCGCAAAATTAAAGTCCGCTGCTCGGCCAATGGCCTGAAATCAGTCGAACATCGCGGTGGCCTGGACGCGTTCTTGTTGAAGGCACACGCCGACGAGTTATCCGTGGACCTCCTCAAGATGAAGCGTGAAATTCAGAAAGCCAAGGCCGCTATAGCGCCAGCTGCCTGACCGCCACATTTGGTTTGACGCAAGGGCTCGGTGCCATGTGCGGCCGGGCCCTCGTCATTTGTTATTCTGTTCTCCGACGGTCGGTGTCGGGTTGAGGTGTTCCCGAGCCTGCAAAAGCTAGCTTGTGCCGAAATTATGGTCCGATGCGCTGTTAACGGCCCACCCACATGTACAATATCAGGCTGGGTGTCCCAAAGCCGATCCCCCAAAACCGACATATTACACGCGCATAGGTCGGCGGCGGTCAAAAGCGCGTGTCATTGCCCTACGCGTGGCTTTCGACTAAAGTTGATGCCTATGTTAAAATATAGTTAACAACTGAGATGACGCGGGTCTCGGCCCGCACCTGCAGAGGTACGCACATGGCCGAACCCGCGTTCTCTCATCAGGATGATGATCTCCCGCGCACTTTGCGCCGGGAACGCGACGCGCGCCAGCGTGCGGCCCAGCCCGCTTACGCAGCTCAAAGCCGCGGCGCCCCGCTCGATATGCCAGCCGAGGGTGTGGCCGTAACCCGGTTCGACGTACCTTTTTTCCGGCTGGCGTGGTTTTTGATGAAGTGCGTGATCGCGGGCATCCCGGCATTGCTGTTGCTCGGGGCGGTGCTGTTCGGGATCGGACAAGGGTTAAAGCAGATGGCGCCGGACTATCGCCTGTTCGAGATTGAGATCCGACCGGTGAACGCCTCCAAACCGCCGCAACGCTAAAAGCCCGGCCTTTGGAGCGGCGTCGAACGTCCCACTGCCGGGAGAGTGTGTGCCGTGCTAGGCTATGGCCCGGGAAGACGGGGGTTCCATGTGACGGCCAGACCACGGGGCGAACCCCTGCTTGACGTACGCAATCTGTCGCGCGCATTCCCCGGTGTGAAAGCCGTCGACGATGTGTCGCTGACACTACAACCGGGCGAGATCCACGCGCTGCTGGGCGAAAACGGCGCTGGCAAATCAACCTTCGTGAAAATGCTGTATGGCGTGCTGCGCCCGGATGCAGGCGAGATGGATATGTTTGGCTCGCGCTATGCGCCGGCCGACCCGAAGGCCGCACGGGCGCGCGGCGTCGCCATGGTGTTTCAACATTTTTCGTTGTTTGAAGGGCTTACGGTCGCCGAGAATATCGCGCTGGGCCTTGCGGGAGCAACGGTCGATGCCGCACTCTTGACGCGGATTGCGACCGTCTCAAAGACCTATGGCCTCGGCCTCGAGCCGGGGCGCCGTGTTGCCACGCTGTCGGCTGGCGAACGCCAGCGCATCGAGATTGCGCGCTGCCTGCTTCAGGACCCACGGCTTCTGATCATGGACGAGCCAACCTCGGTGTTGACGCCCCAGGAAGCAAACCAGCTGTTTGAAACACTGCGCCAGCTGGCGTTGGAAGGCCGCAGTATCTTATATATCTCGCACAAGCTCGAGGAGATCCGCGCGCTCTGTTCGACAGCGACGATCTTGCGCGGCGGCAAACACGTTGCCACCTGCGACCCGCGCCAGGAAACCGCCAACAGCCTCGCAGCCATGATGATCGGAACAACGGTTGTGCCATCGGCGCGGCCATCCGTTGTGGCCGGCCCGGTGCGTTTCAGTGTCAACGGCTTGTCGCTCGCCGCGGCGGCCCAATTCGGCACGGCCTTGCACGACATCCGCTTCGATGTCCGCGCGGGCGAGATTTTCGGCATTGCAGGGGTGGCTGGCAACGGCCAGGGCGAGTTGATGGACGCGCTGACCGGCGAGCGGTTGACGGCGCGGTCGGACGTGATCACGGTCGATGGCGCATGCGTCGGACTTTGCGGTCCCATGGCCCGGCGCAAAATGGGTCTCGCGTTTGTGCCGGAGGAGCGACTTGGTCATGGCGCCGTGCCGGGTTTGTCGTTGGCGGAAAACATGGCTCTCGCCGGCACCGCGCGCGGTTTCCTCGATTGGCCAGCCTTCAGGGTTGCAGCCGATCAGGTAATCAAACGTTTCGATGTCCGCACCACCGGCGCTGACAAACTGGCCCGCAGCCTCTCGGGCGGCAATCTGCAAAAGCTGATCGTCGGCCGCGAGATTGCGACGGCGCCGACCGTGTTCATTGCCAATCAACCGACCTGGGGTGTCGATGCCGGCGCAGCCGCCCTGATCCACGCGGAAATCATTGCACTTGCGGCCAATGGCGCGGCCGTTGTGCTGATCAGCCAGGATCTCGACGAGTTGTTTGTTCTCGCGCATCGCATTGCTGTCATCACGGGCGGACACGTGTCGGCAGCGCGCGCTGTTGAGGCGGTGACGGCTGAAAGCCTGGGGTTAGAGATGGGGGGGGCTTGAGATCGGCAAGCTTGAGATCGGCGGGCTCGAGATAGGGCGCCAG
Source organism: Hyphomicrobiaceae bacterium (assembly GCA_031409695.1). GTDB lineage: Bacteria > Pseudomonadota > Alphaproteobacteria > Rhizobiales > Hyphomicrobiaceae > JABFRJ01. Next base: position 2,267 of record JANNXS010000277.1, on the reverse strand, counting down.
AATGCTTAAAGCGCTGGAGCTGATACCTCGCCGCGAGCCGTCGCGCGCCATGCAAGTCGCGACGCCACTGATCGCGCTGGGCCTGACGGTCGCCGCCGGCTTTGTGCTGTTTGCTGCCCTCGGCAAAGATCCCCTTCGCGCGCTTGGCCTGATCTTCCTGTCGCCGTTGGGCTCGTTCCGCGGCCTCTCTGAGTTGACCCTTAAAGCGACACCGTTGATCCTGATCGCGTCGGGCCTTGCCATCGGTTTTCGCGCCGGTGTTTGGAATATTGGCGCTGAAGGGCAGTTTATCGTTGGCGCGCTCGCAGGCGGGGCGGTCGCGCTCGCCGTGCATCCGGTGGGCGGCGTGTGGCTGTTGCCGCTCATGTGTCTGGCCGGCACACTTGGGGGCATGGCGTGGGCGGCGGTCCCAGCGCTGTTGAAAACCCGCTTCAACACCAACGAAATCCTGGTTTCGCTGATGCTCGTCTACGTCGCGGATTCACTGTTAAAAATGATGGTCTACGGGCCGTTGCGCGACCCACAGAGCTTTGGTTTTCCCGAGAGTAAGTTGTTCCAGGCATCAGGGACGCTGCCGCTATTGTGGTCGGGTGGGCGGGCGCATCTGGGGTTTATCGCGGCCATCGCGGTTGCGATAGCGGTGTTTGTCATTTTGCGGCGGCACCATTTCGGCTTTGCCGTGCGGGTTCAGGGGGAGGCGCCTCGGGCCGCGCGCTTTGCCGGCATCTCCGAGGCGCGGATGGTGTGGGCGTCGTTCCTCCTCTCGGGTGGGCTTGCGGGCTTGGCCGGAGTGTTCGAGGCGGCTGGCCCCGTCGGTCAACTCGTGCCGGGCTTGCCCGCGGGCTACGGCTTTTCAGCCATCATTGTTGCGTTTCTAGGCCGTTTACACCCCATTGGCATCATCGCCGCCGGCCTGTTGCTCGCGCTGACCTACATCGGCGGCGAGACCGCCCAGACGGTGATGAGCTTGCCGAGCGCCACCACATCCGTGTTCCAAGGCTTGCTGCTGTTTTTCCTGCTCGCGTCCGATGTGCTGGTTGGCTATCGCGTCGGCTGGCGCACCAGAGCGACGAGGTAGCCGAAACCGAGGCACGGGCTTAAACCGAGGCACGGGCTTAAACCGAGCACGGGCGTGCCCCAACGAACTGCTGGAGATAAAACCTGTGAACACCTTCGACACCGTTATCCGCCAGGGCCGCGTCGCAACGGCCATCGATGATTTCACAGCCGACATCGGCATTCGTGAAGGGCGCATTGTGGCACTCGGCGAGGGGCTGGCCAAAGGCGAAACCGAGATCGACGCGCGCGGTCGCCTCGTGCTGCCAGGTGGCGTCGACACGCACGCTCACATCGAACAGCTTTCGGCCGGTGGCATCATGGGCGCCGATACCTTTGAGAGCGCGACGGCGTCGGCGGCGTTCGGCGGCACCACGACGGTGATCTGTTTTGCCTCCCAGCACCGGGGTAAACGCCTGCGTACCGTGGTTGACGATTACATGGTGTTGGCCACGCGCGGCGCCATCGTCGACTTCAGCCTGCACATGATCTGCGCTGACCCGACGCGGCAAGCGCTTGAGGAAGATTTCCCGGCGCTCGTTAAAGAGGGGCATGGGTCGATCAAGCTGTTCATGACCTACGACCTGATCAAAATCGAGGACGAGGGGTTGTTGGATATCCTCCTGGCCGCGCGCCGATCGGGTGCCATGGTCTGTGTCCACGCCGAGAACCACGGCATGATCGCCTGGATGAGCCGCCGCCTCATCGAGAAGGGCTACGTTGCACCGAAATATCACGCCATCAGCCATCCACGCGGCTCGGAGGCCGAGGCGATCAACCGATTGATCCACGCCGCAGAACTGTTGGATCAGCCGGTCATGGTGTTCCATGTCTCGACAGCTGAGGGCGTCGCGGTCATTCGCGCCGCGCGCGGTCGCGGGCTCAAAGTGTTCGCCGAGACCTGCCCGCAATATTTATTTCTGACGGCTGATGATCTTGATAAGCCAGGATATGAGGGTGCGAAGTGGATGTGTTCGCCGCCGCCGCGCACGCACGCCGATCAGGAAGCGATCTGGCAAGGGCTTGCGCTTGGAGATCTGCAGGTAATCTCGTCGGATCATGCGCCCTATCGCTACGACGCTTCGGGCAAGTTCAGCGCTGGATCAAACCCGAACTTCAAGCAGATCGCCAATGGTCTGCCAGGATTGGAGGTGCGCATGCCGCTGCTGTTCGATGCTATGGTGTCCAAGGGACGGCTCGGGCTGCACAAA
>JANNXS010000276.1:0-3383 GCA_031409695.1 Hyphomicrobiaceae bacterium | reverse complement strand
AGCACGACCCGGGCGCACTCGCGGGCCGCGTACAACATGCTCGCCGCCTCCGTGTGGTGATTGAGCGCGCGCGGGCCCCAGTAGTCCATGATCATGGCAAGGTCGAAATAGTTCGACTGGATAATGGGGCCGTTGCCCTCGATCATGTCGGCAGGCTTGATGCCGGCCTCCACATGCTTTCTGTGCTTCAGGATGTCAGCCACGCGATCATTGAAGGTGATCGGTGCGATGCCGGGCGGGCCAGATAGACATTTTTGCAACCCAGTTGCGGCCATATCGATCTGCCAAGCGTCGGTCTCAAAAGGGTTTCCGGCAAGCGATGCCGTACAATCCGTGAAGAAGATAGCATCATGCTTGCGGGCGATTTTGCCAAGTTGATCGAGCGGTTGCAGCATGGTGGTGGATGTGTCGCCCTGGCAGAGCGTGAGCATGCGCGGCTTGTGTTTTTTGACAGCGTCTTCGATCTGGTCGGGGGTAAATACCGTGCCCCATTCGGTCTCGACGGTGACGACCTTGGCGCCACAGCGCTTGGCAATCTCTGTTTTGAGGTGTCCGAAGCGGCCGAAGATGCCAACCAATACCGTGTCGCCTGGCTGGATGACCGACGCCATGCAGGCTTCAAGGCCACCACGTGCTGTCGCGTCGACGCACAAGGTCCATTGGTTGCTGGTTTTGTAAACCTGCCGGTACAGCGCCATGGTCTGCGCCATGTACTGGCGGAATTCTGGATCGAACTGGCCCTGGATCGGCACGGCCATGGCGCGCAGCACGCGCGGATAAAGGTCGACGGGGCCAGGGCCCATCAGCAGGCGCGGCGTCGGATCCAGATCAGCAAACGTTTCGGCCGGCATTGGGTGCGCTCTAAAGAGGGGCAATTGCCTCCTGAATATCCGACACAGATACAACACGCCAGTTCCACGTCCGCGCAGGCCGCCATGGATTTCAACCCATCATCCGCAAAGCAACGAGGGCGATTGTGTTGTTGGCGATGTGCCAGGCCATGCCGGGCAAAATGCTGCCAGTGTAGGCCCGCAGCCAGCTCAACCCGAAACCCACGGCGACAAGGACAATTTGCATGGGCAGTGGATAATAAACGTGGAGGGCCGCCCACAAGACAGACGCTGTGGCAGCGCCACCCCAAAAACCAAGCCGCGACGTCTCCAAGGTGCGGGACAGGTAGCCGCGATACAGCAATTCTTCGACGATTGCGGCGAGCACCCCGCCCGCAAGCATCAGTGGCCAGGCGCTGGAGCGCATCAAGGCCGCAAACGGGGTCAGTGCCTCAGTTGCTGAACCCGAGCCAACGGTGCCACCGCCGTAGGCCAAATAAAGCACGCCAATGCTGACCACGGCTTTGAGCGCGTAGAGCCCAACAATCGCGGTCGGCCAGACCCACCAGACAACGGGCGTGCCATACAACCCGAGTGCCTGCCGGCGCTCGGGGCCGAACCACCACCCGGCAACAAACCAGAGCAACGCAATCTGATACCCAGCGACGATGACTGGGGCCGCTACACGCGTAAAAACTGGATTCAAATCTGACCAAATGTGCGCGGCAGCCTCGGATATGGCGGCACCGAAGGCTTCACCTGCGACAACAATCACAACTGTAAAAACGAGCGCTACAGCCGCCTCCCGCCATGCGGTGGCTGGGGCAACCCGCGTTTCACCGACTAAGCCGATCGCCATCTGGGTTGCCCATCCTTACCGAGAGATGAACGCGCCGATGCACAAGACGGGCCATTCGGGCCAAGGCGGGCCAAGGCGGGCCATTTTGACATGGGACGCGTGACATACCAGCTTGGTCACTTCGCCTGCGTTTTCTTCCAGGCCAGAAATTCCTTGTAAAGCCGCTCGTCGCCAGCGTCCGCCGACCTTGGCGTTGCGGCGGCCGCACTCGGCGCGGTGCCGGAGAGTTTTTCATCAACATACCAATAGCGCTGCCATCCCGGCACTTTGCCGGCCAAGTTCACGTCCTTCCACTTCGGATGATAGGGCGCCTGCCGGAAGCCCGCAAAGCGCTCCATGTAAACATCTATGAAGCGCGATAGCTTGCGAAAGCGGTCGTTTTCGCGTGGCCAGTTGTACACGGCCAACAGGGCGGGCACGCCAATGATGTCAATCTTTTCACCGGGTTTAAGGTAGCCCGGATAATCCTCAGCCGTCAGCGTAGAGGGCACATAAAAATCCTCGAATGGCTCAAATGGGATCGCCAGAAACTTGAATCCTGCATCGTTTTTGTACTTGGTGAAAAGGTCTACCGGCTTGCCGACGGTGTGCAAAAGACCCGCGATCTCGCCGGTCTTCATTTGCTCCAACGCGATGGCATTGTTGACGAATACGGGCTCTACTTTGATGCCCAGACGCTCAAACAGAATCGGCCCCGTCACGGTCGGGCCAGCCCCTTTGGTGTGGAACGAAACCTTTTTACCCGCCAGATCTTTGATCGAATTGATCTCGGGCCGCACCAGCAGATGTACCTCGGAGATGTACAATTCAGAGATATAAGCGACGCGCTTCTCGAGGTTTGGGATCGGCTCACGTTTGCGAAAGTGCTCGAGCACATCGGCGTGTGTGATCGCGAGGTCAACGCCGCGCAGGTACAGCAGGTCTTTGACGTTGCCCGTGGCGCCGGGCGTCACCATCGGCAGCACGCGCAGGGGGTCTGCGTCGTTGAGATGGCGCGCGATCTCGGCCCCAAAGCGCAGAAACAAACCTTCCGGCAATCCCGCTGCGAGGCCGACGGTCCATTGGTTCGCCCGCGCGGCATCCTCTGCTTCCGCACTGGTCTGTGGCACTTGGGGCTTCGACACCGGCGCGCGAGGTTTCACGGGTTCTGTGGCGATGGTACGATCTGTCCGGGAGCTTGATTTCGTCGTGGCTTGTGCCACCACCTCTCCCACCGCACGCGCCGGCGCACCGGGTGATGCGGATGTCTGCGCATTCACGGGGCTCGGTTGGGTGCTGCACAGGAGCGCCGCAAAAAATGAGCCGAGGATCTTTGCTTGGCACATGTGGATACCCCGAAACGCCGCGCAACTCATGTGCAAATCCCCCACAAACCGGGGCGAATTTGCGGCGGAGACGAGAACATTTTTTCAAACAGGAAATTCGACGATCCTCTAGCGTCCACGGAAGCGCTGCGGTCGGGGCGTATATCGAATGTCGGGGCACATCCCGAATGATTACGCTTTTTCCGGAGGACCCTGTTTTGGTTTGTGCCGCGCCCGTGCCATATCAACCGGTCATATCGTCGTGCCAAGTCATCATGTCGTTCTGGCGAAGCTGATACTGGGGGCCATCATGATTGCGATCCGAACTGTGTTTGCCCGTCCTGTGTTTGCTCGTCCTGCGTTTGCCCGTCCTGCGTGTGCCAGTGTTGC
>JANNXS010000275.1:0-2680 GCA_031409695.1 Hyphomicrobiaceae bacterium | reverse complement strand
ATAGAGGCGATTTCCGAGGGCTCGCCCATGCGACCGAGCGGCGTGCGCGAGAGGATCTTCGCCATGGCGGCCGGGTTGTCGGCGACGGCCTTGACGATCTCGGTGTTGATCGTGCCCGGGCCAATGGCGTTGACGCGGATGCCATACTTCGATAGCGACACCGCGACCGCCGCTGTCAGCTGTTTTATGCCGCCCTTCGACATGGAATAGGCGACGTGGTCGGGCAGGCCGAAGTGCGCATTGACCGAACTCATGTTGATGATCGTGCCCGGCGCCTTGCCGGCATGTACTTGTTTGACCATCTCGCGCGCCGCCCCCTGGGCGACCATAAACGCGCCGCGGAAATTCACCCCGATGACGCGATCAAACTCGGCGATGTCGAGGTCGATGAAGTCGGCGCTGTCGATGATGCCTGCGTTGTTGACGAGAATGTCGATGCCGCCAAAGGCTTTCACCGTAGCCGCCATCAGCGCATCAACGTCGGTTTTCTTCGACACGTCGCAACGCATGAACTCAGCCGTGCCGCCGGCGGCCTTGATGGCTTTCACCGCTTCGGCGCCCTTGTCGGCATTGACGTCCGACACCATGACCTTGGCGCCGTCGCGCGCGAGACGCTCGGCGCAGGCGCGGCCAATGCCTTGCGCGGCGCCCGTAACGACGGCGGATTTGCCTTTGAGTGAGGACATGCCGGCGGCTCCTTGTGAGCGTGAGATTTTGACATCGGCATAGCACGTCAGGTCTCATCCGTGACAAGGTCTCAGGCAGTCGCGCGCACATCTCGCAGCCCGCACGGGCCGCTCAATGGAAACCAGCAATGACGACCCTCTTCTCCCTCGCCGGCAAAACCGCGCTCGTCACGGGCGCCTCCTCAGGTCTTGGCGCGCACTTTGCCGGCGTGCTCTCACGGGCTGGCGCAAAGGTCGTCATCGCAGCGCGGCGCACGGACCGGCTGGAGACGCTCGCCAACGACATTCGCAAGGCTGGCGGCACAGTGCATGCCGTTGCTCTCGATGTGACGGACCCCGCGTCGGTCGCCGCCGCATTCACCGCTGCCGAGGCGGCGCTTGGATCCATGGACATCGTCATCAACAACGCCGGCGTGCCCTCGCACTCCTGGGCGCTCAAAACGACGGAGACGGAATGGCGCGACGTGATGTCGGTCAATCTCGACGGCGTGTTCCGCGTGGCTCAGGAGGGCGCGCGCCGCATGGTTGCAGCCAAACGACCGGGCTCGATCATCAACATCGCCTCGATCCTCGGCACCATGGTCAAGCCGACGATGGCGCCGTATTCGGCCTCAAAGGCAGCCGTCATCAGCCTGACGCATTCCATGGCGCTTGAGCTTGCGCGCGAGCGAATCCGCGTCAACGCCATTGCGCCCGGGTACTTTGCCACCGAGATCAACGGCGACTTCTGGACCACCGACTACGGCGCCCGCATGGTCAAGGGCATCCCGATGCGCCGCATCGGCAATTTGCCCGAACTCGACGGACCGCTGTTGCTGCTCGCCTCAGACGCTGGCGCGTTCATGACCGGCTCCGTGCTGACCGTTGATGGCGGCCATCTGTTGACGAACGGTTGAACTGCAAACCCCTCAGAGCAGCGGTCATCTTTCCTGACCGATGGTATCCACGCGCGGGATTGGTGGGGCGGCCGCACGCAAGCAGAAAACGCTGATACCGTCGGTCAAGTCTTTTGACTGACGGTATCAGCCCGCGTCCGTGATCCGTTTCACCGCGGCGGCCAACTTCGCACGCTGCGCCGTCAATTCCGCTTTGCGCTCCTGTGATTCTTCAATCGCCTCGGGGGCGGCGCGGCTCATGAATGCGGGGTTGTTGAGCTTGGCGTCCATTTTGGCCATGTCGCTATCAATAGCTGCCACGCCCTTCTGCAAGCGAGCCAACTCAACGGCCATATCGATCACGCCCGTGAGCGGCAGGCAGACCGTCGTCTCGGCGACGACAATTTGAGCCGATCCCCGTGGTGGCGCTGCTTCGAAACGGATCGCATCGGCGCGGGCCATGCGTTGAATCGTGTCTTCGTGCCGCTGTGCGCGCGACTTCGTTTCGGGCGACGCGCCAACCATCAAAAGCGGCACCTTCACACTCGGCGCGACGTTCATTTCCGAGCGCACAGAACGCACCTCAGAAATCAACGCCAAGAGCCAACCGATCTCGGCATCGGAGTCTTCGTGCACAAGGCCCTGCAACTCAGGCCATTGCGACAGGCACAAGAGCGATTGCCGGTCCTCGCCGACCTCTACCAGCCGGCCCCACAGCTCCTCCGTGATGAACGGCATAAAGGGATGTAAGAGCTTCAGAATTTGATCGAGGACCCAGGCTGTTGTCGCGCGCGTTTCGAGTTTTGCAGCTTCGTCATCGCCAGCGAAAATGGGCTTTGCGAGTTCCAGATACCAGTCGCAGAACGTGCCCCAGGTGAAGTCATAAATCGCGCCTGAGGCGTCGTTGAATTTGTAATCGACGATCGCCTGCGTGGTCGCGATTGCCGCCCGCTGCGTCTCGCCCGTGATCCACTTGTTGAGGGTCTGCTTGACGGCGTCGGGCTTGAAGTCGCGCTGGCGCACGCACTCGTTCATCTCAGCGAAGCGGGCCGCATTCCAAAGCTTGGTCGAGAAGTTGCGATAGCCCTCGACCCGCTTTTCCGAGGCGCGCACGTTGCG
>JANNXS010000274.1:0-18045 GCA_031409695.1 Hyphomicrobiaceae bacterium | reverse complement strand
GCAGCAGATAGAAGACCTTTGGCGGCACCCATTCGGTTGACGGCGTGGCGAGCGACGAGCGGGCGGCACGGATGAAGACGTAGGTAATGAGGCAGAGGCTGCCCAGGAAATTCATCTGTGTCGTCAGTCCGGCATAGGCACTCGTGTGCTCGATGATAGGATAGGCTGCCAAGTGCAGTGCCAGGAGTGCGCATGCGGTCACGGCCAACCAATTAAGCAGATGTTGGCTCCAATCCTGGGCCGAGAGGTAGGTGAGCCAGACCAGCATCATGACGAGGCTTCCGAGCGTTTGCAGGTCTGCTGTCATCGGTGTGCCGCCGACGAGTGACATGAGCAAATAGACAAGCAGGAGCGGGAAAGCCGCGCTCTAGATCGTGCGCAACCAGCGCGCTGGATCTGCGCCATCAATTGGAGGTTCTTGAACTCATGCAACGCGCAACCGTCGAGCGTTCGTTGACGACAATCGTGGTGCTGCACGACCTCAACGCGGCGGCCCGATCTGCCGATACGGTCGCGGTCATTTCGTCGGGCCAGCTGGCCGCGCTGGGTCCGCCCGAGTCAACCATCACACCGGCACTGGTCGGGTCCGTGTTCGAAGTCCGCGCTGAAAGCGTGCGCCTCTCCGATAGTCGGCTACACCTTGCCGTGACGCATTCGCTGAAGAGCGACGTACCCCGCAATTGAAGTCCGCGACACACCGGCATCATAGCACGCAGCCATCCCAAGTCGCTTGGCTCACAGCCCTACCACTACCGCTCGCAACTCCTCAAACCGCTCCACCTGCTCCGTCTTCAGGTTGCGCTGCTCATCCCGCCCGACGAACACTTTGAACATGGCGTCGCCGTCGCTGTTGATGAATTGGATCGAACACGAGCGGCGACCAAAGAACGGCCGGTCGATGAAGTAGATCGCGGCACATCGCTCGATCTTGAGGTGGCCACCGATAGGGCTGTCGCCATGGATGTTAAAGTAGCCGCGGCCGTGCGTGCCGGGTGGCAGCGCCGCTTTGGTCTCGAACACACCGTCGGCCGTGTGAACGATGAACATCACCGGTCCCCACGTCGTCAGTTCTGTCCAGACGCGATCGAAGGCTTCGGGCTTCACAGCGCGTGCGGCTTCGGGCGACAAGCAATCTAGAACGGCGCGATACGTCACGCCATTGGCCTCAGCGAGTGACTCAAGAACGCCGTCGGGCTTGGCTGCAAGTGCGGCCCGCACAACCGAGAGGCCGGCTTCAGTGTGAGCGGTGGAGGCGATTGTCATGGTTGTGACCCTCACTCGGCCGCGTCGCTGGTCGGTATGGACTCGGTGAGCACGGCCTGAAAGCCCTCGAACTGCGGATGCCCCATGTGCAGAACTTTGCGGTTCGGTTCGCCGACCTTGGCATGCGCACGACGGAAGCCATCAGACTTCGTCCAGCTGTCGAAGTCCTCGAAGGTGCGCCATGTGGTGTGGGACGAATACAGCGTGTGATCCTCGTTTGCTGGTCCGCGCAACAAGTGGAACGAGATGAAGCCACGCATCGACGGCAAGTAGCTCTCACGTGAGCGCCACATCTGTTCGAAATCGGCCTCCATGCCTTTGATAACGCGAAAGCGGTTCATGGCGATGTACATGGGGGGCTCCTAAAAAGAGGAAAAGGAGAGGCCGCACCGCGGCCTCTCTGAGTTTGGATGCGGGGGCGAGGAGTTCACTCTCACGGCGCACCGAAGCGGACTGTCACGCCAAGGCGTGCATTGAGGCCGGGGCTTGCCGATTGATCCCGGTACGCTGTGTATTGCTTGTCGGTCACGTTATCGACGTTGAGGTTGACCGTGACAGCATCCGTCGCTTGGTACTTCGCGAACAGATCGAGCGTGGAGTACCCAGCCGCAACTGCCGTTCCCGTCGGCACGCGATCCTGCGCGGCGACAAACCGACCGCGTGCGCCATACACGAGACGGCCGTCGAGTGCGCGTAAGCCATACGTGAGTGCAACTTGATCAGCCGGCACACTCAACACGGCTTCACCAGTCGCGTCGTTGGTGCCGCGAATGCGATGCGCACTCAACGTCATAAACCAGGAGCGCGCGTCATAGGCGGCTTCGAGTTCAACGCCATCGAGCGTGACGTTGGCGAGGTTTTGATATTGGTATTTCCCGAACGGCGCTGGCGTTGGTGAATAGACGCCGTCAATGAAGTCGGTGACCTTGTTCTGGAAGATGGTCGCCTTGGCGCGGAACGCGTCCTTGGAGACGAACACGCCATCGTATTTCAGATTGATGCCGCCTTCGACCGTATGGGCGACTTCGGGCCGCAAGTTCGGGTTCGGTAACAATCGGAAGGAGAAGCCGCCGGGATGGATACCCTCGATCAGTGTCTCAGTGACGGACGGGGCGCGATAGCCTTCGGCATAGGTTGCGAATAACTGCACGCCTGTGATCGGCCGTACACCCACAGTTGCTTTGGGTGAAATGCGGCTACCGTCGAGTTCATTGGTCGCGCTTTCGAGGTGGTAGTTGTCGTAGCGGACCGCACCGATGAAATCGAAGATGCTCCAGGCCGTCAGGTGACCTTGCAGGAACCCACCAACCACGCGTCGCTCGCCTGACGGTGTGAGTGCCGGTGCATTGCCGCCTGGATCCGTGTCGAATGTCTTCACTTGATCGCGAAAGGCATCGACGCCGTACGAGAGCGCAAGCTTGCCATTTGTAAACCCAAAGCGCGACACGTTGCTGGCATCGACGCCGTCGGTGACGACGTTGAAACCGCGCATCGAACCTGCAGACGGCGGGTTAACTTTGCGTTGCTGGAGATCGGTTTCGTTGCGGTAAACTTTGACCGAAGCATCGATCAGCGGCGTGTCCGGACGCTGGAAGCGATAACCGACGTTAAACTGCGTGTTCTCCAATTCGCTCTCGCGTGGATTGCTCCCTGACGCCACAGCCGAGTCAACGAAGCGCGAATTATAGGTGAGGTAGGTCCCGCTGATCTGGTGGCCGTTCGATGTCCAGCGGCTGCGAAGCAAAGCAGAGCCAGTCGCCTCTCTCGAGTTCAAAACAGTTGCGCCGTTGCCATCGCGATAGTCGGTGACGTCCCGGCCGCTGACCTGCCCAACCATGTCGAAATTGCCGATGCGCGCCGCGCCGCTGACGCTAAGAAACGGACCTTCACCATTTGTCGACCAGCGGAGCTTCGTCTGCATCGCCACCCGCTCGCCTGCGCGCAGAATGTCGTCGGCATCGATGAGTTCGAAGGCGGCGACACCACCGATGGCACCGGAGCCGTACACTGTTGCCGTCGGCCCGCGTGTGACGTCGATGCCTTTCACCATGTCGGGTTCGAGATAGAAGACGCCGTTGGCACTATGACCGCTGCGTTGGAAATTCTGACGCATGCCGTCGACGAGCACGTTGACGCGGCCGAAGTCCTGCAAACCGCGGATGTTCACGGCGATGCCGGTGTCACGTGCCGTCTGCTGCACTGCCACACCTGGAATATCCCTGACGACAGTGGCGATGTTGTCGGTCTGATACTTTGTCTGCAGATCGTCACGGCCAACGCCGGTCGCGCCGCCGAGGGTATCGATGGCAGAGGGAGGGCTGAACACTCCAGCAGAAATAGCGGGTTGGCCCGCTGGATCGGGTTGCGCCGATTGCGCAGGCGCGGGCGTGGCCGCTTGGCGTATCGGCGACGCAGATGGTGCTTTTGTTGTCGTGCGAATTGGCTGGTCGAGCGGCGTCGTCACGGTGATCGTGGGCAGTGGCGTCGGCGCCGATTGCGCGTATGCCAGCGACGGCAGCAAACTCGTGACAGACACTGTCGTCAGCAGACTTCGCAGAAATGATCGAGACATGGTGTTTCCCCGAGCCCAGACGCAGGACTGTGATTGGTATGGGGCTGGCTCGCGGATGCCGTGACGGCACGCTGGCTGGCAGACAGTCCGTGAAAGACTGTCCTGTGCATGATTGGTATCGTTCTTGATTTTTATAATCAAGTATGAAATGAAGCGGCAGAGACGTACTCGCAGACTGTTGTCTTAGCGCCACAGGCCATGACCGCTCCCGATCCGCCCAACCCATACCGTCACCGGTCATCTGCACAGGCAGCTGCTCAGCCGCCCGTGCGCGTGCGGCTCACGGAGCTGCTCGGTGCCGCGCGTGAAGCCATCATAGAGCACGACGGCCAGGACTATCGGCTGCGTATTACGTCTACAGGCAAACTGATCCTGACCAAATAGGGCTGTCGGCATGTCATTCCAACGCATCAGTATCGCAACACTTGGTGCATGTATCGCTGCAGTGTTCATGGCGTTTTGGATCACGTCGGCCCGCGCAAATGACACGAAGATCCTGTCCATCGGGGGCGATGTCACAGAAATTCTTTATGCACTTGGTCAACAAGACAGGATCATTGCTGTCGACGCGACAAGCCAATTTCCCGCCGATGCGCTTAAAACCAAGAAGAACGTCGGCTATTTTCGCGCGCTGTCGACGGAAGGCACTCTGTCGGTTGGTGCTGGCATCGTGATTGCCTCCGAACGCGCCGGCCCTCCGGATGTCGTCAAGGCGCTGCGGGCGGCGTCGCGGTACGTCGACATACCTGACGGCACGACAGCTGAGGGCGTACCTGCGAAGGTACGCGCCGTCGCGAAAGCCGCCAACGCTGGCCCGCAGGGAGAAGCACTTGCGAACCGGATAGAGGTTGATCTCGCGCTGCTGGCTGCGGAGACCGCAAAGATCAAGACGCGTGTGCGCGCACTGTTCGTGCTCACGGCGCAGGGCGGGCGCGCGACAATCGGCGGCGGTGAGACCAGCGCCGACGCCATCCTGCGCCTTGCGGGTCTCGAAAACGTCGCGGCCACTGTCGTGGGTTATAAGCCAGTCGCGGATGAAGCCTTGATCGCCATGGCGCCGGATCTCGTTATCGTCATGCAGCGCGCACCCGGCGACAGCGATCAGGAAAAAGTGCTCGCCCTGCCAGGATTAGCCATGAGCCCTGCTGTGCGATCGAAGCGTGTGATGACAATGGATGGCCTTTATCTGCTCGGCTTCGGGCCACGCGTCGCGTCCGCTGCGCGTGAACTTATGGCTGTCGCATACCCTGATCTGATCGCCGCTCACAAATGACCAATGCTGCTGTCGCATCTCGCATGAATGCTGTTCACCTGCCCCCGCCGGGACGCGTCCAGCCCCGAAATTTGATTATCGGCGCATCAATCCTCCTTGCGGTTGCCTCAATCCTATCACTGTCGATCGGAGCAACAGGCATCGGTCTCACGGCCTTGCCTCGTGCCGTTTCGGCTGCCCTGGCGGGGCAACAGACCGCCGATAGTCTCGTGCTTTTGAACTTGCGGCTGCCCCGTCTTTTGCTCGGTCTCTTCGTCGGCGCGGCGTTGGCGACGGCGGGTGCCATGATGCAGGGCCTGTTTCGCAACCCGCTTGCCGATCCCGGCGTCATCGGCGTGTCCTCCGGGGCCGCGTTGGCGGCCATCGCAACCATCGCGCTCGGCAACGTGTGGGCCGCGCCACTGATGAAGCTGTTCGGTGTCTATGCGCTGCCGCTAAGCGCTTTCATCGGTGGCTTTGGCACGACGATGCTGTTGTTGACGATGACACGGCGGGGCGGTGATGTGATCGTCGCAACGCTGTTGCTTGCCGGCATTGCCGTCGCCGCCTTCGCTGAGTCGCTGATCGGTCTCATTTCATACGCCAGCGATGATCGTGAGCTGCGAGATCTCACACTCTGGCGACTCGGTAGTCTGTCGGGTGCCAGCTGGCCAAAGGTGATTGCGATCACGCCCTTCGCGCTATGCCTCGCTCTGTTGCTACCACGTATGGTCCGCAGCTTGAACGGGCTCCTGCTCGGCGAGGCCGAGGCCTATCATCTGGGTGTCGATGTTCCGGGTGCCAAGCGCCTGATCGTTTTCACCACGGCAGCCGCGGTCGGGGCCGCCGTCGCAGTGGCCGGTGTCATCGGCTTTGTCGGCATTGTCGTGCCGCATCTGGTGCGTTTGCTCGGCGGACCGGACAACCGCGTGGTTCTGCCGATCAGCGCGCTTCTCGGTGGTTCCGCCGTGCTGATCGCTGACATCATCGCACGCATGGCGGTACGGCCCGCTGAATTGCCCCTCGGTATCGTGCTTGCGGTAGTCGGCGCGCCGGTGTTCCTGCACCTCGTGCTGCGGCGCAGTCTTGGACGGACGGAGTAGCTGTGGCCCTCGTTTTGAACCAAGTATCGGTCTTGCGCGGCGGGCGGCGCACACTCGACGACGTCAGTGTCACCTGCGAGCCGGGTACGCTCACCGCGATCATCGGCCCAAACGGTGCCGGTAAATCAACGTTTGTGCGGGTGGCGAGTGGCGAGTGGTCCACTGACGTTGGCACGGTGCGGCTTGACGGGGTATCAATTGCATCAATGCCGCCTCACCGGTTGGCGAGCCGGCGCGCCGTCGTGCCTCAGGCGACGCAGCTGGCGTTTCCATTCACCGTTCGCGAGGTTGTCACCTTGGGTGCGTCTGTGCCGGGATTTGCGACGCAGTCAATTGGCGACGTTGTCGGATTGGCGCTGGCGTCGATCGACGCTGAGCACCTGCAGCATCGCTACTATGCGGAGTTGTCCGGTGGCGAGCGTCAGCGCGTGAATTTTGCCCGAGCACTGTGCCAGTTAGAGGCTGGTGCGCGCTATGTCGAAGGCTCGACCGTGCTGTTTTTGGATGAGCCAACTTCGAACCTCGATCTCTCGCACCAGTCCCTGTTGCTGGCACAGGCCAAGCAACAGGCCGCGCGCGGTCGGATTGTCGTAGCCGTTCTGCATGATCTCAATCTCGCCGCCGCTTGGGCGGATCGCGTGGTTGTGCTTGCGGCCGGCCACCTTGTCGCTCAGGGCGCGGTGCAAGACGTCTATCGCAATGAATTGCTGTCGGATGTCTACGGGCATGCCGTGCGCGTCGGCACGGTTCCTGAGCCTGGATACCCGTTTGTTCTACCCACATCGCCACGCGCTTAATTTCAAACTTGACGATCATAGTAATGAAAAGTACTGCTCAGGTGTCCGGGGCTGGTTGCCTTACCTCCGTCACTTTCTCGGCATCGGCACGACGTCGACGCTTCGGTCGGCACAGCACTCTTCCAGAATTGGGCGGGGAACATGTTGCGCATCTTGGATCGGTTGCTGAGCTGGCTGATCGGCAGTTCATCGTTCGAACAGCACGTGTCCGAGCTAACATGTGTCGTGACCGAGCGTGAATCTGCTCACTACGACCATCGACTATTTCCGACGTCGCATGGCGCAGTGCGGGTAGACATGCACCCAGCAGACCTTGCAACACAGCTCTCAAGCTGACCTACCCCTTTTCGATCGAGTGGGCAACAAAAGCGCCGAAAGCGTGAGCGCGTCGGATGCGCCGATCTGGCGGCAATCATCCACTCGCCACCTTCCGCAGGGCTTCCCGATGCGCTAGTTTGCGGCAGTCGTCGAGAAAGATCACACATGCGCCTGACCAAGACCACCAGCCACGCCATCAGGATCGCCATTGATTGCGCGGCCTCCGAGGGGCGTTTGGTCAAAGCTGCGGAGTTGTCGAAGCGCCTCGATATCTCACAGCTCAACGTGTTCAAGATCATTCATTTGATGCAGCGCGCTGGCTATCTTGAGGCAATGCGGGGCCAATCAGGTGGGGTCCGTTTGGCCAAACCCGCTGGCGAGATCCGGATTGGCGACATCGTGCGCGCTATGGAGGCGACGGAAATGGAAGTCGCTGGGGCAGCGGAGTCGAGCAGCAAGCGCGGCGGGAAGCCGCAGATCAACGCCATCTTCGACAACGCGCTGGAGGCGTTCATCACAGTGCTGGATCAGCACACGCTTGCCGATATGCTGGCATCTACCAAGCCGTTTGCGCTTGAGCCGACTGAAAAAGCTCGAAAAACGACCCCGCGCGTCAAGAAGGCGACGATCAGGCCTGGCCCAACGTTGCGTGGTTGAATGCGGTGCAACGCGTTGACAGTTTTGAATTATTCTAATTCCGACTTTCTGTATCAGCTATTGACGTCGCGCGGGATTGCGGGTTTCTATACACCGTCGGTCAACTTCCCGGCATCACCGATGTCGGGGCCTTGAACCCCGTTTTATTGGAAAACTTCTGATGCGTATCTCGACAGGCGCACGCCTGCGTTTGGCTGTTTCATCAGCCTGTCTTCTCGGCCTCGCGGCAGGTGCGGCAAACGCACAAGAGAAGGTCAACATTTACTCCTATCGTGAACCGGGCCTGATCGATCCGTTGTTGAAAGCGTTCACGGCCAAGACTGGCATTCAGATCAACGTGGTGTTCGCCAGTGCCGGTTTGAACGAGCGTTTGGCGGCCGAGGGCGCGCTTAGCCCAGCGGATCTTCTCTTCACCGTTGACGCGAGCCGATTGTCCGAGGCGAAAGATGCGGGCCTGACACAGGCCGTGTCGATCCCGGCACTTACGGCTGCCGTGCCCGCAGGCTATCGCGATGCGGAGGGTCATTGGTTCGGGCTAACGTTGCGCGCCCGCGTGATCTACGCCTCGAAGGAGCGCGTGAAACAAGACAGCATCACACTCGAAGAGTTGACCGACCCGAAGTGGAAAGGGAAAATCTGCACCCGCTCCGGACAGCACGTTTACAACACCTCGATGACCGCGACGATTATCGCACACAAAGGTGAGGCAGCGACCGAGACATGGTTGAAGGGAGTGAAGGGCAACCTTGCTCGCAAACCCGCCGGTGGCGATCGCGAAGCCGTTCGCGATGTGCAGGCTGGGCTATGCGATCTGGCCATTGCCATTACTTACTACATGGCCTTGATGCTCAAGAACCCGGAACAGAAAGCCTGGGCTGACAGCGTCAAAATTCTGTTCCCGAACTCAGGCGATCGCGGCACCCATGTCAACATCTCGGGCATGGCACTGGCGAAAAGCGCGCCCAACAAAGCCAACGCGCTGAAGCTGATGGAATACCTTGCGTCGGACGAGGCACAGAAGATCTACGCTGAAGCCAACAACGAATATCCCATCAGTGCCACTGTTTCAGCATCCGACGTTGTCAAGAGCTGGGGCCCCTTTAAGGCGGACGTGTTGCCGATCGAGAACATCGGCAAACTGCGCAAGAAGGCATCCGAATTGATGGACAAAGTACAGTTCGACCAGGGACCGGGAAACTAAAGATCGCGGCGCACGGCTGGACATCAATCCCGCCGTTCTTCAACAAGGCCTTGCCATGATCAAGAAACCGAAACTTGGACCGCTGCCATCGCGCGTCTGTCCGTTCCAGTTTAACCCGAGCGTCGAGGGACCGGAACGGATCGTCGGGCTCGGCTTTCGGTACTGGATGCTTGGCCGAACAACCGGTGATATCGGCGCCTGGGAGCGTGCGTGGGATCTTTACTCGGGCACATTCGGCGTCGCGTGCGGACGCCAAGCGCTGGGTCAACTCTCGACGTGGGTTGGTGCGCTGTCTGAGACCGCCTGCCGCCGCATCGAGGTGGGCGGCCAGGGCTGCCGCAACTTCTGTCGCGATGAGTGTGTGGCCATCTCTATGATTGCGGCCTGTCAGCACCAGACATGCCCGGCCATGCGCGCCTGCGCGTTTGCGCTGATCGAATCATCGCAGATCGATGGCGTCGTCGCGCACGCGCAGGATTTTGCGACGACACTCGCCGGCCTCGACCACGTGCTGTCACCGGGGGCGATCGTCAATGCGGCCAGCGCGCTGACCGTGTCACGGGCCACACAGCATTGAACAGGATGCGGCGCACACCGGGGTGGGGACTTCACGTGATTGTTTGCCACTGCAATGCCATCGCCCACACAGCGATTGAAGACATGACCGACCGGCTGTTCGAGGCGGATCCCGCGCGCTCGCCATCGCCCGTTCGCGTCTACGACGCGCTCGGCATGCGGCCGAAATGCGGACGCTGCCTTCCGCACGCTGCGCGGCTTATCAACGGCCGCTGTGCATCGGCGTCGGCGGCGTGTGGCGACTGCCCCCTCACCCATCTAACGCCCCGCAACGAAGTTGACAGTGCACCGATGCACCAGAGCGCGATGGGGTAACGATGACACCGCTTGTGTTCAAAGTACCTGCCACAGCATCGTCAGCACGCTCGCTCGGCGCACATCGACACGACATGGACGCGCGGCGCCGCAAGCTGTGGGAGGTCGGTGGCAACCTGCAGTGTTCGATCGTCGGCACGTGTCTGAGCCACGACGATTTGCTCGCGATTGCGCGCAGCAGCGGCGTGTCATTGGTGCCCGGTGCAGCCGCGTATGATGTTCACGCGCACTTCGTCCAACAAGCTGGCACCGCCTCTCCCCTTGCGCGTGCCATGCAGAAACTACTGGAAGGCCGTTACGCGCGCGTCGTCCGGAAGGTGAGTGCGACGAGCGGTGAGGCTGACCTGACCAGCCTGTGGCAAGACCTGAATGCCTCTGGCAACATCGCGGGCGCTTATTGGGCATTCCTCAGTCACGGGCATGTGCCGCAGTCTGTATCGACGCGTGTGTTCGGCGACGTGCACATGCTGAGCCACGTACTTGGCCGCGTGACACATGCGGACGCCGCGGCGGTCAGCTCACTTAAAGCCCGAGTGGAAGATCTTGAGGCTCGCCTCCTGCGCGGGGCCGAGCGTAGTCACGGGATGGCCGCTGATCGCGACCGTTGGCGGGATCGCTGCACCGCGCTTGAGCGTGGTTCCGCGACGCAGTCGATGATTTTGCCTGCCGCGACGCGCTATCCGGGGATCCGCGACCCTGTTGTTCAGGGCAATGATGAGCGCCGGCAGCGTGCGTTGCTTTCGGCGCGGCAGCGCGCGCGACGCGCCGAAAGCGAAGTCCTTGAACTTCGCGACGAGGTGGCCCGACTACGCCTACTGATCGTTGACCAACACGCAACGCAGGCCTGCCCAGCTGCTGAGAAATGTAACGAGGTCGTGCGGTCGGATCGGGTCAAGCGCGTCCTTTATCTCGGTGGTCGCAGCGGCGCGATCGATCGGTTGCGTGCCATTGCATCGAGCGTGAATTCGGAGTTTCTGCACCACGACGGCGGCGAGGAGCAGGCGCTGTCGCGGATCGACGGACTCGTCGCAGGTTGCGATGCGGTCTTCTGTCCAATCGATTGCGTCAGCCACAGTGCATGTCTGCGGGCGAAAGCATTGTGCAGGAAATTGTCCGTTCCTTTTGTGCCGTTACGCTCGTCTGGTACAACATCGTTCCAGCGCGCCCTAGACGCCCTCGCCTGATCGCAAGCCGCTCCAACCCAGCAAGCCGCAAGGCAGGAGTTCCCCTGATGAAGGGCAAGAAAGAAGTTCTCGAAGTTCTCAACGACGCACTTCGCCACGAACTGACTGCCGTTAATCAGTATTGGCTGCATTATCGGCTGCTCGATGATTGGGGTTACACCAAGCTCGCCAAGAAAGAGCGCGAGGAATCGATCGAGGAGATGCAGCACGCCGACGACCTCGTCAGCCGCATCATCTTCCTCGAGGGCCATCCCAACATGCAACATCTCGATCCGCTGATGATCGGGCAGAACCTTAAGGAAGTCCTCGAGTGCGATCTGAAGGCTGAGTACAGCGCACGCGAACTCTACGCCAAGGCCCGTAACATTTGCCACAAGGCTGGCGACTTCGTGACCGAGGAACTATTCAAGAAGCTGCTGATCGATGAGGAAGGCCACATCGACTTCATCGAGACCCAGCTGGACTTGCTCAGCAAGATTGGCATTCAGAATTACGGGCAGTTGCAGGCAGGATCGGCCGACGAATCAGAAGAAAAGAAGAAGAAGAGTTGAGCGCTTGGCTGCGGCGACCGCTCAGTCGTCACACCACTGGCGCAGCAGGTTCGCCAATGTCTTGGCAATGAGATCTACATCTGCGGTTTTGCCGTGCGCCGTGAACAAGCGACGGTACGCGGTGTCGAGATCGAACAGGAGTTCGCGATGATCAGCGCGGCGCACGAACGAGCGGATCCAGCCCACAGCAGCCAGCCGCGCGCCCCGCGTCACGGGCGTCACCCGATGCAGCGTGGTTGCTGGATAGAGGTACAGGTCGCCTGCCGCGAGTTTAAGCGGCATTTCGCCGTCGGTGCCGTCGATGATGAGATCTCCGCCATCGTAGCTCCCCGGATCGGACAGAAACAGCGTGAAGGCGATGTCAGTCCGTCGGCTGTCCATGATCGGCTCGTCGACATGCGCGCCGTACGATTGGCCGACCACATAACGCGAGAACGTCGGACCGATGATCGACTTCGGCCGCGCCGCCATGATCAGCACGGGATGACGCAGCAACGCGTCGCGAATCACTTCGCCCGCAAGATCAGTATCGCGACCGCTGGCCTGGGCATTGTCCTTGACGCGCGCCGAGAGCGGCCCGGCCGTTCGCCGTCCATCGACGAAGTGTGCGGCAGCAAGCGTGGCATGCAGGGCAGACAGCTGTTGGGCGTCGAGAATGTTGGCGATTGCGATGTGCATGACCCGACTAGCCGAATTGACAGAGGTGCAGGTTATCTTTCGTTACCACGGTCCGCACGCGATTTCCGCGAGTCGAGGTCGATCTAATGGCGCGAACTCCAAAACTCTGGATCGGCATTGGCTTGACCGTTGCTCTGCCTGCGTTTGCGCAACGGCCAACCGTGCCGCCGCAGCCTGCCGCAGGTCGTCTTGTGCACCTCGCGGGCAAGGACAACGTGCCGGGCACGACGGGTGTGGTCGGCGGCGAGACGTATCTGCGCGACGGCGGCATCAGCGATACGCGCACGCGCTTTTCACGCGACATGCTCCTGCTGCTCGGCCACCTTGAGATCGCGAGCGAAGCCGTCGAGAGCGGCGCCTGGGACGCGGCCAAGACCCATGTTACGACGTCAAGTGAGGACATCCGCACCAAGCTCGAGCCATACATGCGCGGCCAGGGCGTGCCGACATTTGAAAAACTCGTCGCGGCGCTGGTGAAAGCAATCCATGCGAAAAACAGGCGCGAGTTCACGGTGGCGCGGCAGGCCTTCACCGACCATGCCGCGCGTGGTTCGTTGGCGGTCAAAAAATTCCAGACACCGTATCTGCGCTTTCAGGCGCGCGCGATTGTTGAAACGTTGAAGGCTGCGTCGAGTGCATATGATTCAGCTGTCACGGGGCAGGCCGTCAGTGACGCCGCTGAATACCACGATAGCCGCGGTTTTTTACTTGCTGCACGCCGTGCGCTGGCACAGGTCGAACTTGAGATGAGCCAAGCCCATCCGGATCACGTGCGCGATATCAAGAGACGCCTCGCCGAACTCGCGACGGCATGGCGGGCTTTCACGCCGCCAACAGCCATAACGATGAATGCCGAGGTTGTTGCGCTGCTCGTCTCGCAGATCGAGGACGATGCAGCCGTGTTCTGGCAGGACAAGTAAACCGGAGATCGAACATGATGAAATGGCTTCGCACTGCAGCGGCTATCGCGGCTGCGATGTTGACGACAACTAACGCCACACAGGCCCAAGACCTCAAAGGCAAAGCGTTGCTCGCGGCACTCAAGACTGGCGGCTACGTTGTCTATTTCCGCCACTTTGAGACAGGCGCCGACTTCGCCGATCAGGTGACGGCTGACATCGACAACTGCTGGACGCAGCGCAACGTCAATGCCCAGGGGCTGCGTGATGCACAGCGCATCGGCAAGTTTTTCTACGATCAGAAAACCCCCGTCGGACGCGTGCTGTCGAGCCCGTTCTGCCGGACACGCCACTCGGCTGATCTCGCCTTCGGTCGCTACGAGCGCATCGATGGCCTGAAAATCCTGCCGTCCAAAGACTACACACCTGAGCAGAACGCGGTGATGAAGGCCGCGCTCGTTCCTTTTCTTTCGGGCGAGGCTGGCAAGAACACGATCATCATGGCGCACGACGACAACCTCGTGGCCGCTGGCGGTCCACTGCTCGACGTGCAGGGTGAGGCGGCCGTGCTGAAGGTGGACGGCAAGGGAGGCTACAGTGTCGTCGCGCGGCTGAAGCCGGATCAGTGGCGCTTGCTTGGGGCGAAATGAGTGATCTCGTCCGAGACGATAACGCTTCGTCCGATAAAGGCGTCTGACGCTGCTTTTTTGGCCACGCTCTATCGGCGGCGGAGGGTTGGCCCCACCGGCTAGTCGACTGGCAGACCATGATGAAGTTCGGCCATGGCCTTGTCGCGGTTGACGAAGCCAGCGCCACTGCTGTTGCGACGATCCTCTGGTGGCTCTGGGACGACGCGCACGCATCTTTGGGCATGGTGATCGTCGATCCTGCCCATCGGTCGCGTGGCTTGGGGCGTCAGCTGATGCAAACGGCGCTCGACGAGATTGGCGGACGAGCCGTGCTGCTTCATGCGACTGAATCTGGTGTTCCTCTCTATAAAGGGCTTGGGTTCCGGCGGTTGGGCATCGTGGAGCAGTGGCAGGGCGATTTGAACCAGAATGCTCCAGGACCCGCCGCCTCCGCGTTCCCGGTTGCCGAGTTTATCGAGCGCGATAGTGCATGTTTCGGGGCAGGTCGAAGCCCACTCCTCACTGAGCTGTGCCGGACAGGTGACATTGTTGCCACGAAAGATAAGCGCGCGGTGGCACTTGTTCGAGATTTTGGACGAGGTCGGCAGATCGGCCCAGTCCTGTCAGATTCGGTCGCAGACGCTTTGGCGCTCCTGGCGGCTCTCCCGAGCCGCGGGTTTCATCGCATTGATGTGACCGATCCGATAGGAGCGGTGCAGGAGTTGCTCTCCGGCAAGGGTTTGTGTTGGGTCGGAGTGGTTGTCGCGATGGTTCGCGGACACTGGCCCCGATCAAGCCGTTCGTTTGCACTTCTGTCGCAAGGGTACGGATGAATGGCCTGGAGATGTAAAGGCTCAAATCCGCTGGGCATTTAAACCTGGTGTCTCGGCTGATCTTTTATTGACTGTTTTAGTCAAGATTGATACTATGGGCGAGGTCCGTTTCCCCGCGAACGCTGACAGTGAATCACAAGGCACCACAGCGCTGAACGGTGGTCCTCCATAGCCAACTAGGCGGTGCACGATGATCAACGGCATCACTATCAGAGCAAGTACCTTCGCCGGTTTGCTTACGATTGCTGTTGTCACATGGGGCTCTCATCTTGGCGCGCAAGAGGCAGGCGGAGCAGGCCAACAAATAGGGACACCGCAATCGGCGAACGAGACACGCCCAGCTGCAACGCCGCGACAGCAACGTGAGCCTGCTACGCGAGCCGCGCGAGTAGACGCAAAGCCAGTGGTCAATAAGAGCCTCACCCCTTGGCGCATGTTCCTCGCCGCCGACGTGGTGGTGAAGGCCGTGATGATTGGTCTGGTTGCAGCGTCGGTCATCGTGTGGACGATCTGGCTGGCGAAGATGTCGTCATTACTCGTGCTGAAACGACGCCTGCGCCGGGATCTCTGGGCCGTCGCCGCGGCAGCGTCTGTCTCGGAGGCAAACCGCGCCTTGAGCAAGCCAAGCGATCCGACTCGGCACATGATCGAGCTGGTCGAACGCGAACTCTCGGATGCATTGGCTGGCGACGGCGGCACCTTGAATGATCGGGTTGCCTCCGTTGTGCGGGACGCGGAAGCAGCGACGTCGCGCCAACTGCGGAACGGCATGGCTGTTCTCGCCACCATCGGCGCGACCGCACCGTTTGTCGGACTGTTCGGCACTGTATGGGGCATCATGAACAGTTTCATTGGGATCTCTGAGAGCCAGACGACGAACCTCGCAGTGGTCGCACCCGGCATCGCGGAGGCTCTGCTTGCAACGGCAATCGGGCTTATCGCGGCGATCCCAGCCGTCATCCTCTACAATCATCTCGGACGCTCGATCGCAGTCGCACGTGGCCTTGTTCAAGCCGTCGGCTCAGCACTGCATCGGGTCGCGCTGCGCCAGCGCGACGGGGTGTCGGTCGAGCGCCGCGTAACCTCGCTTCGTGTTGCAGCAGAGTAGGCGCCATGGCTGGAGTCTTTCGCGAAGATGACGAGGCCGACGAACAGGCCGATCTCAACATCACGCCGTTGATTGACGTCATGCTTGTTTTGTTGATCATCTTCATGGTCGCAGCTCCTCTTTCGACCGTCGACATCGCGGTGCAACTGCCGACGTCATCGGCGAAAGTCGACCGGCGGCCTGACAAGCCCATCTTTATTACAGTGGCAGCAGATTCGTCGGTTTCCGTCGGTGAGACCACGAGTGCCGCGTACCGGATCGTTGCCGACATCGACGGTCTGACGGAGGCAAACAAGGACACGCGACTATTCCTGCGCGCCGACACGGGCGTGCCCTATGGCGATGTCATCGATGTACTCGAACGTCTGCGCGATGGCGGCTACACGAAAGTTGGGCTGGTGATGCGCGATGCCGGGCGTCTTGTGCCATCTACTCCTGGATTCATCACCAAATGAGATTGCGCGATACGATGCGGCGCGTTGCCCTGCCGTCTATCTCGCTGATCACTATGCTGACGCTCCATGCCTCAGTCATTGCTGCCTTAGTCGTGCGCCCCGTCGAACGGCTGGACGAGACTGGTGGCGCCGTGATCGTCGAGCTTTCGACAGTTACGACATCGACAGACGAGCCACCGAGGGATGTCGCCGTCGGCCGTCGCGCGGACGAGGCGGTCCCGGTGAACCCGACATCGGTCACTACGTTGCCGACTTCGGCGCCAATCGTCGAACTACCAGAACTTCCACTGCTGCCGACAGCGCCGCCCGAGATCCCCATCGTTCAACGCGATGACCGGCCGCCTGAACCGAAACCGTCCGAAAAACAACCACCTGTGCCAAACCGAGCAACGCCGGAGGCGCCCATACAAGCGGCGCCGCGCAGCGAGGCCGCCGGAGCTTCCCGTGTCGACGGCGCGCCGAAGCAGGACAAAATCACACGCGCCCAGAATGCGGGTGTGTCCACTGTAGATCGGCGGGTGGCGCAGAATTGGCAGCGCGAGTTGGTCGCGCACCTCACCCGCTTCAAGCGCTATCCCGGCGACGCCAAAGGAAAAACCGGCGTCGCCGTTGTGTCATTCACGCTCGATCGCACTGGCAAGATCGTGTCGGTGACAGTTGCACGGACGTCCGGACACCCGGCGCTCGATCGCGCTGCTCTCGACATGGTCCGGCGTGCCAGTCCGCTGCCAGCGCCACCGCAGGCGGTAACGGGCGATTTATGGGAATTTGCAGTGCCAACGGAATTCAAGTCGGCAGGCGGATAGGTCGGGCAAATAGCTGCCCATTCAAGAGATGTTGGCACCACTCGCTGCCTGAGACTCGAGCCGACGCGCTCGCCCTGGACGCGGACGTGGTTTGGACCTCCCCTGATTTAGTGGAGAGCGTTTTCTCGTCCCGTTTTTTCAACCCGCAGCGCTTCGAACGCGACCGGGCTGACATAGCCTAGGCTCGAATGTCGCCTGCGCGAGTTATAGAAGCCTTCGATGTATCGGCCAATGGCCTCACTGGCGTGCTCGCGCGTCGTGAATGCCGTGCGCCAGATCAGCTCTGATTTGATGGTCATGAACACAGTCTCGACCATTGCGTCGCGCCCCGCGCGCCGTCGGCACGACGCCTCTTTTCATCCGATCGCTCAGCTGCCAACCGACGGTCCGCCGTGAAAAAAAAATCCAACACGATCGCCAGATAGAGCCAACCTTCGGCCGTCCAGACATACAAGATGTCGTGCAGGAAGCACGCGTCCCGCATGACGCCCCATTTCTGGTCTGGAACGTCGCGGTGAAGTCCTGGTCGAGCACGTCCGTTGCGATCGGACCGCCGTGATCACTATCGGTGGTTTTCTTGAAACGTGTCTTTTGCCGCGCCTTCAGGCCGTTTTCACTCATCAGGCGCGCCACACGTCAAGTCGAAGACATGCCTCCGGCATGGGGACGTCCAACGGCAACACCGCTTTCGTTTAGTTCGACGTGCATCCGCGGTGATCCATACGTCTCGTTCGACGTCAAAACTCTGCGCGGATGTGGGCGAGCACGGCGAGATCGCGGCGTTGGCGGGAACTCGCCTCACGGCCTTTTCCAAGCGTAGTAGCCGCTCGCGCTGACACCCAAACCGG